>JARGFH010000067.1 GCA_029210695.1 Acidimicrobiia bacterium | reverse complement strand
CAGAGCCCTCCTCTACGCCGGAAAACCCAACTGGAATCTACTCGCCACCATCACACCCCGCTGAAATCCGATGAGCCTCATTTCTTCGACCTTCCTTCGTGACTCGATCCGGACGTTGAATCACCCCGGATCACAGCTACGACGTCGGTCGCGCCGAAATGGTTCCCGACTACGCCCAATGTCACCGAGCAACGGGCGAGATAGTCGCACGTCGATCATGGTCGGCGTCGACCCGACCGTGATCGAGGAGGGGCAGCACTCCCGGTCGACGCCTGATGGGAGTACTGCCCCTCACTCGTGCTTCAGTCCAGGCCGTTGAGGATCGCGTTGCCCAGCAACCGGAAGGTGTTCTCCGGGTGGCCCCGGAACGTCGCGTCGACACCGATCAGCGTGACGTCGCGGTCGATCCCATCGTTGTGAATGACGATCGGCATCTCAGCGGCGTCACTCGTCTGCCAATCCTCCCAGAAACCCGAAACCAGGAACTCGTCTTCTCCGATCGACGCCGTGACCTCCATGTCCGGGTAGTCGGTGAACCAGATGGACCGGTATACAAAGGCGTAGTCGTCCGCCATGAATCCGGCTGCGATCGGGTCTGAGGCGGAGTAGTCCACTTCGATGATGGCATTGCCCGGGATGTACCCGTAGTCGACGTCGACGATGCCGGCGTCGTTGGCGAAATCGACGGCTCGACCCCGATCGGGCAGCGCCACGTAGTCTCCGCCTGCCGCGAAGAACTCGAGCGCCGATGCGCGCCCGGCTGCGTTGAGCGATGACCAGCGAAGACCCTGATTCACGAACAGGTCGTAGCCGGCCAGCACACCTGCGTTGAGGTCATCGGTACCGACTTCGTCAAACGCGAACCCGAGGGTCTCGAGCGCGTGGGCCACTCCCTCATCACCGTAGACGGCGATACGTTGCTCAACCATGGGCACGGAACCCGTCGGGAGTTCGCTCAGCCCCTCCACGTCCAGGGCATATCCGTTGGCGATCTCCCGGGCAAGCGCCACATCCGGACCAAACGCGAACCATCCGTCGGCGAGGTAGAGCTCCTCACCGCGGGCCAGTAACGCATTGACCGCCTGGAAGGCCGCGATGCTCGAAGGCTCGAACCGGTACGCCGCCGATGCGTTACCGTCAACCGATCCGCGAGCCGGGTTGGCCCCGGCGATCGGTACGGTCTTGATGTTCACATCGTCGTCGATCACCGCTCGCCGGGCTCCCCACAACAACGGGTGGCTCCATACCGACGGCGGTGAGTAGAAGTAAAGGCCGGCGATGCTCGACAGATCGAGGCCGTCCTCGAGGATCGTGTTCGCCAGCCCGCGCTTGGGTTGGTCGAGCCAGACGACGTACGTGCCCGCTGGATATCCCACGTCATCGACCGTGAACGGCCGCACTGCCTGCTCGACTTCGACCCCGTTGAAAAGGAGGAAGTCGACCAATCGAACCGCTTGATGGGCGCTCGGTTGGAAGGGCTCGTCCGCCGGGATGATGTATGCGGCCGGGAACTCCGCCAGCATCAGATCGAGGTATTGGTCGTATACCGGCAGCAACTCGGGAGGAACGGGTTGTTGCGGCAGGTCGAGGAAGCCCCGACGGAAGATCTCGACCTGGTCGTGGATCATGTCTTCTCTATTAGCTGCAATGAACTCGAGCGCTCCCCAGACGGCGGCGTACTGAGCGTCGACGCCCCGCTCATCCCGGTAGGGGGTTTCGAGCGTGTGTCCGTATGCACCGTGGTACATCGCATACATCGGGGTGTATGACGGGGGCCAGTCATCCCAACCCAGCGGGTCATCACGATACGGGATCTGGGCCGTGAAGCCGGTCTGGGCGAGCAGTTCGGCCTCCATGGCCTCCGCCTGCGCCAGCGCCCATTTGATATACAAGTCGTATTCGTAATTCGGGTTGTGAGGAGGCGTGCACGGCTCAATCAACATCGGATTGACGAATCCATGCAGGTCGAGCACGACCATGGGGTTCCACTCGGTAAAGACCTCAACGGTTGCTCTCGTCTCGGATTGGGTCTGCGAGGCGAAGTCACGGTTGATGTCGAAACCGTTGGCGTTGGCGCGAGTGCCCTGGACCCGGCCGTCCGGGTTCTGCACGACATTCACCAGGAGGATCACATTGTCGAGGATGGCCTGCACCTCATCGCTGTCGTCGTAGGCCAGGGTCTCGATCAGCCGGATGGCCGTGTCGACGCCCGGGTATTCGCCCCCGTGGATGCTGCCGTTGATGAAGACCGGCACCTTGAAGTCGCCGAACTTCTCGATCATCTCCTGAGCCTTCTCGGGATCTTCGAGCATTGTGCGGCTGATGGCCCGATATTGTCCCAGGCGACCCATGGCCTGAGGGTCGGACAACGTGACCAGAAACAGGTCTCGCCCTCCGGCCGATTGACCGATCACCTCCACTTTCACCCGGTTGCTGTTGACCTCGATCTCCCGCAGTTTGGGTGCGATCTCTGAATAGAGGATCGAGTCGTATTGCTGGGAAGGGTTCTCTTCCTCGGGTACGACGTCCCACCACTTGCCCTGATCGGCAGCCGCGGCGGGGGTGAGGAGTGCTGCGATGCACAGGATTGCCACCAGCAGTGGCAGAGGAGATCTCAACACGGTTCTCTTCATGGTGTCTCCTTTGAGACTCGGCTGAGGAGAACGCCCACTCGATGTGAAAAGGACAACGAAGACGGCGACCTCCGCAGCTCCCGGCCGACGCAGACGGTGGTGGTCGGGATAGATGATTCGATGGGCGCGAATCCGTTGCTCGCTCCCTCGTGAAGCCCACCCGCGCCCTGGTGGGCACTCCGCGTAGCCAAGCTACAAGGTACGACAGTCGATCCGATCACGTCCAGAGGCGTACGGCCCAAATGGTGCCGGTCGACCTGGGCAGGGCAGGGGTCCGGCGGCTTGTGGAACCCGACGCCGCAGTGCGCCCCGTCCAACCGTATCGGGATCGACCCCTATTAGTGTCCGGCCTCTGCGAGGTTTCCACTATTTTCGAGCTCCTCTTAGTATTTCGAGCATAAAACAAAGACCGAGTGTGCCGACAGGCACGGAGGCGGGCGGCGCCGGGTGGTGCTCCCGCTCCCGGACAGGTATTCGGGCTCGGTATTCGAAATGGAAGGAATCAGCCGTGAACGGAATGGAGATTGTTGCCGCCCTCGTAGCTGCTACCGCAGGCGGTGCAGGTGGATTCGTGCTCATCCGGCGGTTCGCACGCCGCTAGCCGAACCCGAATCTGAGATTGATGGGCCCCTCTCCTCGAGAGGGGCCCGCCTCTTGGTGGAACAGGGTTCCCCGTGCCAGACGCAGTGCGGACCAACGGCCCGACACCCAGAGGCAATTCCCGCGTACTGTTGAGGAGAGACACCGAGGGAAGGTGCACCATGGGGACGCAAACGACCCGGCCGGCTCGGCCCGTCGATCCTGCCCACAACGTTATCTCGTTGCTGGCCCAACGTGCGAGCGACACGCCCAGCGCTCCGGCTATTTCCTACCGCGACGGAGACCACTTCACCGACGTCTCTGTCGCCGAGATGTTTGCCGAGGTGCTGAGCCTGGCGGCGGGCTTCGTGGCTCTCGGGATTGAACCCGGCGATCGGGTCGCCATGTCGGCCGGGCCGCTCAGGCAGGCGTTAGGGGTTGCCGGCGGCGTCCGAAGATCGGAGCAAGTAGAGCCCCACGTTGCCTCCTGCGACCTTCCGTTCACGGTCGATGGTGAGATCCGAAAACTCGAGCAGGGCGGGCAACCCCCCGATCGCCATGAACGACCGGAAGTTGCGGAAATGGGTTCGCCCTGCGACCACCTCAGCCACCAGCGACAACGATCTTGTCAAGAGACCCTTGGCTTTCAGCCGGCCCGCTCTGAAGTCGATCACCAGCACCCGTCCATCAGGTTTGAGGGTGCGGGTCATCTCGTCGAGAACGGCGATGCGAATCGCCTCGTCGAGTTCGTGCAGGACCGTGGCCGCCACAATCAGGTCGAATGAGCCGCGGTCGTAAGGCAATCGCGTGGCGTCGCCGAGGCACAGATCCGCCCTACCTTCCAGGCGCCGCCCGGCTTGCTCCAACATGGCGGGCGAGGCATCGAGCCCGAAGGCCCGGCATCCGGCGTCGGCGAAGTCGGTGAGAAAGCTGCCGGTTCCGCAGCCCACATCGAGTACCGCCATACCCGTTGCGGATGGGAGCATCTTCATGGCAATCGCACGCAGAGGCGCGTTCATTGGTTCCAGAACGCGGTCGTACCACTTGGCAATGCGACGGTAGGGGTCCCGATCCATCTCACGCCTCCTCATCCCAAACCTACCCGCCAACCTGAGGTCCTCGGCGGCGGGGGCCGGGGTTTTCAAACCGGCATGGTGATGGTCCTGACCCCGTCGGCAGCCGCAACGCATCTGCGACGACGACTCCGACCTTCCGATCAGTAGGTTGAACCCCCTTTTCGGACCCCATTCCTGCCGGGCCGGCGAGAAGGAGGGAAGGGCGTGCCGATCAGCCAGAACGGTAGGGCGAGTCGGGAGCCAGCGGAAGCTCCTCATACAGCTCGACGCGGTTGCCGTCGAGGTCACGCATCCAGCCATGTTTGCCGCCCTCCCACACCACAATGCGGTCTTCGACGTCCACCCCCGCGGCGGTGAGGCGGTCCATGGTTGCTTCGAGATCCTGGACCCGGAGATTCAAGGTGAACCCACGCTCGTCGCGCTCGGCGAGCACGCCGGTGGCCGGCTCGATGGCGAAGACCGGGTTCTCTCGTATCTCGGATGTGTGTACATCGCGGGTCTGGAACACGACGTAGAACGAGCCACTATCCGGATCGTTTTGGAACTCCATGGCCAGATGCTCCCGGTACCAGGCAGCGAGGGCCCCCGGATCCAAACTCTGGAGGAACACTCCCCCGATACCTTCAACCATCGACATGCGCACCTCCGTTCCGACCGAGTATGTCAGGTCGGATCGTGTCGTGCCGGACCGTTGCTCGCCCACCCTCGGCATCGCAGGGGCCGGCCCGTTGCCGTCGCCCCCGCCTGCGATACGTGTAGACATGAAGCATGGCAAATTCCACCGAACCGGCCGATCTCCGTTCCAGATGGGCGGAGCTGGACACCAAAGCAAGAGTGCTGGCGATCGTTCAGGCGGTCGTCCACCTGACGCTGGCCTTCGTCGCTTTCCGCAGCTTGGCAACGCGCGACACCGCAGCGGTGCGCGGCCCGAAGCTCCTGTGGAAGTCGGTGATCCCGGCGAGCATCTCCACCGTCCGAAGCGGGCACGTGTGGATCTTCCCGCTTGGCCCCATTCTCTATATGACTCTCGGGCGTCGCCGGAACCCTGCCCCTAACTACCCCTGACCTCCTGCGGTCGCACCGACCGTGTCTCCAGGGGAATCAATGGGCTCTCTCAGGCCTTATACGTGAGACGCGAGGTAGGAGCAATCAATGCACGACATCGAAACCAAGGCCGTAGACAGTCCGAGCGAGTACGTCGCCGACCAGGCACGCGAATACCTGGACAGCGACGGCGCGACCGTCGATCACCCCCACGCCGACCGGCTGATCCTCCTCTACGTACGAGGTAGGAAGTCGGGGCAGATCCGGCGAGTTCCGCTGGTGTCGGTTCGTGACGGCGACGACTTGCTCATCGTCGGGTCGAAGGGTGGAGCGCCGAACCACCCGGCCTGGTATCTCAACCTGGCGGCCGACCCTCGCGTGTGGGTGCGCGACAGGGCCGACTTCTATGCGGCCGCGGCCGAAACGCTCGAAGGCGAGGAGCGGGCGATCGCCTGGTCGAAGCTCGTTGCTGCGATGCCGTTCTTCGGAGACTACGAGAAGAAGACAAACCGGGTCATGCCGGTGATTCGCCTGACCCGAGGCGAGCACACAGAAACCGTCTCATAGGCGGCGTACGGAAGCTGCCGTCGACTTATCTCCCTCTCGGCAAAAGCCAGATCAGCGGCATACCACCGAACATGGCGAAGGCGGCGATGAGCATGGCAGTGGAGAGCCCGAAGGCGTCGCCTGCTGCACCGTAGACGACTGCGGCGACCGACCGGATGGCAAAGTTCACAGACAAGAACACCCCGTTGGCCAGCGCCCGGCTATCGGGGAATTGCTCCTGCACGAGAGCCAGGAGCACCGGGGGGATGGCCAGCAAAGTGAGGCCGATCGCCGGCAGAAGCGCAATCCGGACCCAACCATCGGTGGCGAGGAACAAGAGCAGGGCGACCGGCGCGACCGCATGTCCGAAAACGAGAACGGCTCGTCGCCCAACTCGATCGCTGATCCATCCGCCGGCCAAGGCTCCGACCACGCCGGCCCCTTCCACGATCGACAGGGCCGCGCCGGCCAGCCAGAGGTTGGCTCCCTCCTCGGTGAGGAATACGGGCAGGAAGATGGTGACCGACATGATCATCAGGCTGCGCAACGCCATCAGCGCTGCCAGGAGCAGCATCACGCCGCGCATCGCCTGCACCGCGTTCTTCCAGTGGACCTGCTCGCCGTCGCCGCGACTGCGCAGAGGCACATCGCGAAGGCGGAAGTGGAGGACGAAAGAAGTGGCAACACCCGCCAGTGCCAAGAACGCCATCGACCGAAGTGACACGACCGCCAGGGTGCTCACGACCACCAGTGGGCCGAGCGTCCGCCCGAGTTCGCCACCCACCATCCAGAATCCCATCCCCCGACCCAACCGTCTACCGGAGAGATACCCGATCGCCACCGGTGCAGTTGCATGGAAACTGGCGACACTCAAACCGGCGACCAACAGCAGTAGCGCCAGGACCGCGTAGCCGGGCGCCCACCCCAGCAAGCTCATCGCGCTCGCTGTTACACCGGGGGCGAGCACGACCACCCATCGCAGCGTCGTTCGATCGGTGAGGTGCCCGATGACCGGTTGCAGGAGCGAGGGGATCTGGAGGAACGACGAGAGAGCCCCGGCGGCCGCGTTCGACAGCGACATCGTCTCGATGAAACGGGGCAGCAGCGGCGGGAGGAACGCGGTGAAGGTGTCGTGCACGGCGTGCCCACCGGCAATCGTCGCCACCCGTCCGGTCTGGAACTCGCTCTCTGTGGTCTCCGCAGTCACCAGGCGACTCTAGAGGCAACCCCGGCATCGGCATGCCGCTCGGCCCAAGGTTCCTGGCGGCCCCTTGGTAAACCGAGGATCTTTGCAGGACCTGGCTCACCAGGCGCCTCCTCAGAACCGATCGAGGGGCTGGAAGCCGGCATCGAGGTGCCATTCGCCGTCTCTCGAGGACCGCGCCTGCCGGGCAACCGCACAGGCCCTCAGCACGCCTTTCTCCTGCCCGGCCCGGGCCCCGTGAGTAAGGTGGGGTTCGTCTCGGAGGAACTCGATGAACTGTCCCGTATGCGCTGCGGACAACCGGGAAGACCGCAGGTTCTGTAGGGAGTGCGGCAGTGCGCTCGCACCTGCCTGTCCAAATTGCGGCACCGAGAACGACCCCGGCGACAAGTTCTGCGGCGGGTGTGGCCGCCTGCTTGGAGAAGCTCGGTCCGGTGAGACGTCTTCATCATCACCGGCGGAACCGGAAGCGACACCGGCTTTCGCCGAAAAGCCATTCGTTTCGGTGCTATTCGCCGACCTGGTGGGATACACCACCTACACCGAGCAACGCGATTCTGAAGATGTACGCGACATGCTGACCTCGTACTTCGAGCGGTCCCGAGAGATCATCGAGCGGTTTGGCGGAACGGTCGACAAGTTCATCGGCGATGCCGTCATGGGACTGTGGGGAGCAACCGGTGCCCGGGAGGACGACGCCGAACGGGCCGTACGGGCCGCCCTCGAACTCGTCGATATGGTCGGCTCACTGAGCTACGAATTGAACGACGAGGAGCTCACCCTGAGGGCCGGCGTGAACTCAGGCGCGGCGGTCGTAGGTCCGGGTGGGAACAAGGAGGGAATGGTGGTGGGCGACCTCGTCAATACCGCCGCCCGTCTGCAATCCATCGCCGACCCCGGCACGGTATTCGTGGGAGAAACCACCCACTCGGTGACCGACCATGCCATCCAGTACGAGGCGATGGGCCACCGGGAAGTGAAAGGGAAAGAGGACCTCGTCGCGGCGTGGAAGGCGCTGCGAATCGGCGGCATGGTGGGGGGGAAGGCCGACGGCGAGTTGCGCCACCCTCCGTTCGTTGGACGCGAGCGCGAAATGCGCCTCCTCAAGGATCAGCTGTCGGCGGTCGAGTCAGAACAGCGAGCCCGCCTCGTCTCGATCGTCGGAGAGGGGGGGATCGGCAAAACCCGACTGGCCGAGGAGTTCAAGAACCACCTCGATGGTTTCACCGATGACGTCTACTGGCATCAGGGACGCTCTCCCTCCTACGGCGACGGCGTAGCGTTCTGGGCGCTCGGCGAGATGGTGCGCCGCCGGGCCGGGATCATCGAAGGAGAGGACGCAGCACGCGCCCGAACCCGTCTTCGCACTTGCGTAGCCGAGTTCGTTCCCAGCGAGGAAGACCGCCGCTGGATCGAGCCGCGCCTTGAAGGCCTTCTCGGTCTGGCAGAAATGCCGCCCGGTGGACGAGCAGAGCTCTTTTCAGCGTTGCGCTCATTCTTCCTGAATATCGCCACCCGAGGGACCACGGTTCTGGTGTTCGAAGATCTTCACTGGGCAGACAGCGGTCTGATCGACTTCATCGTCGAACTAGTGGAGCGCTCAACCAGGTCGCCACTCCTCGTGATCACACTTGCACGCCCGGACCTCATCGACCGCTTCCCCACCTGGGGGTCCCAGCATCGCAGCTCTATGGCCCTGCGGTTGGCGCCGCTCACCGACTCCGACATGCGCCGGATGGTGGGCGAATACCTGCCCGGTATCGACGACGACGTCATCGCCCGGCTCGTCGAGCGCTCGGCCGGGTTCCCGCTCTACGCGGTAGAGATGGTGCGAATGCTGACTGCGACCGGCCAACTACAAGAACAGGCGACAGGCTATGTATTCAACGAAGAGGCCCACTCCTTTGCCCTCCCCGAGTCACTGCAGGCGGTCATCGGAGCGCGCATCGACCGTCTCGACCCGGCTCAACGTAGCCTCCTGCAGGACGCCGCAATACTGGGGCAAGCGTTCAGCCTCGCCGGGATCACCGCACTGCAACCAGGAGACGGTGGAGGCCTCGACATGCACCTGCGGGGCCTGGTCCAGCTCGAGATCCTCGATATCGAAGAAGACCCGCGTTCTCCAGAACGGGGGCAGTATCGATTCGTCCAGCCGCTGATCCATGAAATCGCCTACCAGCGGCTCGCCCGCCAGGACCGCAGGGACAAGCATCTGGCGGCCGCCGCCTACTTCGAAACGTTCGAAGATCCGGAGCTGGCAGGTGTGGTTGCAAGCCATTATATGGGCGCATACAACGCCAGCCCTGCAGGTTCCGAGCGTGACGAGCTGGCCTCAGAAGCCCTCCGGGCTCTCACGGAGGCGGCGACACGGGCCGCCTCGCTCGGGTCCCATCTCCAGGCGATGAGTCTCCTCGACCGGGCCATCACGCTCTCGACCAGCGCCGACGAGATCGCCGACTTCAGGATCCGGGCGGCCCAATCGGCCGGCGCTCAATCGGAAGTCGAACGTGGCATCGCCTACGTCGAAGCTGCGCAGAATCACTATGCCGGGACCGGCAATATCGAGGGAGAACGCACGGCGGCCACCACCCACAGTTCCCTCTTGAACGGCAACTACCGATCCGTGGAGGCGTTGATGGTGATCAAACCCTTCTATGACGGCCTCGAGACCATCGATGATCCGATTGCGATTGGCGTAGCCGCTGAGGCTGCCCGCAGCTTGGCGCTCACGTTCGACCCGGAAGCCATCAACGCGGTGCAGCGCCTCCTGCCGGGTGCAGCGGCACTGGGCCTGGCCGAAATCGCCCTCGAGAGCCTGGTCACCCAGGCAACCGCTCTCTCACAGAGCCGCCGCATGACCGAGGCCAAGGCTCTCTTCCTGGGCGCGGCGGCCGTGGCCGAGGACATGGGGTTCCTGCGAACCGCCGGCCGCTCGTATAACAATCTGGCTGCCGTGTCCTATAGCGACAGTCCACGCGACGCGGTGAAGTACGCTGCCAACGTGAACGACCTCGTCGGACGGATCGGGGATTTCGGCTGGATGGTGCGTTCAACGGCAGATACGGCAGCCCACGAAGTCGGCGATGGCAAGTACGACGTCGCAATCGCCGGACTCGACCTCTACGACGAGGACCAGCTGACAGACTTCTGGAAAGCCACCTTCGGCTCGAATCGCGCTTACATCGACCTTCTCCGCACCGGCTCACCGGACGCCGCGGCTCGCGCTCATGCGGCCCTCTCTTTCTTCGACGGCGAAACCGATCCGCAGCTTCGCGCCGGCATCGACCAGTTCAAGTGCCAGGTATACGGGTTGGAAGGCAGATGGGAGGAGGCCTTCGAACTCGGTATGCAGATAGACCAGACGAATACCGCGGCCGGCCTCTATCAGGCCGCCCAGGCGGCCGCCTGGAGCCGACGGCTCGATCAGGTTGAGCTGGTGAGATCGGCTCTCGAGGCGAGCACATTGAGCGGGCAGCTCGCCGATGGGCTGAGGCTCTACGTTGACGGGACCAGGGCGGCATTGTCCGGCGACCTACCTGCGGCTGCCGGGCTGTTCGACCGGTTGATCCAGCTCTTCACCCCGATCGCACTCGAGTTCGACCTCGCACTGGTTCGTGCTACCTACGCCATGCTGGTGGGCCGGGATCACCCGGCTGCCGCACAGGCCGCTCAGGACGCCCACGCCTGGCTGGTCGAGACCGGGAGCAAAGGACTGATGATGATCTGGGAGGCTGGCCTACCAGCCGGCCTCCCAGAAACCCGGGCCACCGGATAATCCACTTTCTCCGCAATGCAATGGTCGCTGGCGATACACAGCATTGCCGAGAACGCGGATCACACTTTCTCCGCAATGCAATGGTCGCTGGCGATACACAGCATTGCCGAGAAACGGGGGGCGGGTCGCTAGTCCTTGATGCTGCGGGCCCCTATGAAAGCCAGAACGTATCCGGCGTAGGCAACCCCTCCATCGGCGGCTACTCCTCACAATGGCGCGGCGACGGGTGAACCGATCGATTGCCACGCTCTCCCGGCCGGCATGAGGCAGTCGAGCTCCGATCGGGACTGGTCCTAACCGTCTTGGCAGGAGCCCGTGCCGGTGTCGGTGTAGGAACCATCGGTCGAGATGAAGGTCCACGCATAGGAGCCTTCACCGAGGTCCAGTTTCAAGACGCCGTGCCCTGAGTAGAACTCCTCCAGGTTGGGAAGGCTGGTTGTCTGGTCGTACAGCTTCGCCCCACCGCTGCCTACGACGAACTCCCTCATTCCCGAAGGCGTTGCCGTACCGGTCGAGTCCTGCGGTGCATACCGCTGGTAGTTGTGATCGTGGCCGTTCATCACTAGGTCGACGCCCGCCGCGTCGAGCATTGCCCATTCGTCGGCGAACGACTCCTCCGACTCATGCCGCCCGCTGTTGAACACCGGCTTGTGCCAGTAGGCGAGCATGCAACTCCCGGTGTTGGCCGACAGGTCGCTGGTGAGCCATGCCCTCTGATCGTCGCACGACGCGAAGCCCGATTTACCGCATTCCGAGTTGAGGACGATCACATGCCAGTTCTCGAGGTCGTATGAGTACCAGCCCTCGCCCGGCGTGCCGGCGTTCAACCCGAAATAGTCGAAGTAGGGCCCGGCACCCTTGGTGTGGGCGTCATGGTTCCCGATGGACGGGCGGGTTCGATCCTTGAAAGGCCCCCAGGCCGGGTCGTAGTACTCGGCGAACTCCTCGGCCGTCCCGTCCGGGTAGGCGTTGTCACCGGTCGTGAAGACGGTCGCCTCGGGAAACGCCTCGATGAGGGCGGCGGTCTTCGAGTCCGCCGGCGCCGAAGTGGCAATGTCGCCCGCACCGATCAGCACCGGGTCCGGGTCGGGAATCGGGGCACTCGTCGTCGAGGAGGTCGAGACCACGTTCGGTTCCGACGTCACACTGGTCGTCGAGGAGGTCGGAACCACGTTCGGTTCCGAACTCACACTCGGTGACGGGACCGCCACGGTCGACTGAACCGTCGTAGTTGAGCCGTCGACGGCGTCGCCCCCTGCCGAGCACGCGCCGACCACCAAGACCAGAAAGGCACCTGAGACCGCAAGACGCATTCGCATAACACTGACGCTAGCGAGACCCGATCCCAACTTTCTCAGCAATGCAATGGTCGCTGGTGGTCCACAGCATTGCGGAGAATGAGGGGCACGTTTTCTGCGCAATGCAATGGTCGCTGGTGGTCCACAGCATTGCGGAGAAACCTCGTTGGCGGGCGGCTAGCGTCGCGTCGAAATGGCTATCGCCCGTCTCCTTGCCACCGCCTTCGCCGGATTCATCGTGTTCGGAATGCCTCCCGCCGCACTCGGAGTCGCCTGGCCGTCGATCGCGGCGGACCTCGACCGCAGCCTGCCCGAACTCGGAGTTGCGCTGACCGTGTATGTCGGCGGCTTCTTCGTCTCGTCGCTACTCACCGGCGCCATCGTCCGCCGAATGGGGCTCGGGCGAGCACTCGCTGCCTCCGGCGCGATCGGGACCCTCGCTATCGCCGGGTACGGCGCCTCCCCACGCTGGTGGATACTGCTCGGCGCCGCCGCAGCCCTCGGCGTCTCCGGCGCAATGATCGACGCCGGACTCAACGCATACGTGGCGCTTCGTCACACGACCCGGGTGATGGCACTCCTTCATGCGGGCTATGGGGTCGGCGCCACCCTCGGGCCTTTGCTGATGACCCTGCTGCTCGGCATGAACGCCTCCTGGCGCTGGGGATACGCCGTCCTCGCCGTCGGTCAAGCCGCCGTCACCATCTCGTTCTGGCGAACCCGGGACCGACTGAACATCGAACGACTCCCGCCCGATTCCTCCGCCCGGGCCGGAAAGGTTCGACCCGGGCTCACAGCCGGATTGATCGTCTTTCTCCTTTACTCCGGGATCGAGGTCGGCGCCGGGCAATGGATGTTCACTCTCCTCACCGAAGCGCGAAGCAACTCGGACAGGGCGGCCGGTCTCCTGGTGACCGCTTACTGGGCAGCCTTGACCGCGGGACGGATGGTGCTTGGTGTCGCCGGCGACAGGTGGTCACACGCGGCGATGCTCCGACTGGCGATGGGAGTGGTGGTCGCCGGGCTCGTGGCGGTGTGGTGGGATCCCACGTTCGGAGTCGGGGCGGCGGGGATCGTGCTCACGGGACTGGGGCTGTCTCCGGTCTTTCCGATTCTGATGCAGGATACGCCGGGGCGGCTCGGTGCCTCGTACGCCTCCACGGCGATCGGCTACCAGCTGGCGTCCGCCACCGTCGGTGCCGCCGTGCTTCCCGGAGGCCTCGGACTGCTGGTTGCCTGGTTCGGGCTGGGAGTCATCCCGCCGGTGCTGGTTGCTGCCTCGCTGGCGATGGCGGCGGTCGCTGCGGCCGGCAAGCTCATGGCTGCGCCCGTTGCTGCCTGAACAACCGGCCCGGTGTTCCGTTCAGATTCAACACTCGACAGAACGAGCGCTCCTCATTCGGTTGGCGAGCACCATCCGACCGGTATCCGCGCGTGACGCCGTTGCCGGGAGCCGACCCCGGATTCCAACCTTCTCAGCAATGCATTGGTCGCTGGCGGTCCACAGCATTGCGGAGAAACCTCGTTGACGCTGGTCGACCGCGTCACGCCTAGATTGAGTGCGTGACCTGGGAATCCGGCGGACGGCAAAGAGCTTCGTTGCTCATCATCGATGGGATCATCAACCTGGTCCTCGGAGGGCTCCTGGTCGTGTTCCCCTCCGGGCTGGTCGAGACACTCGGAATTCCCGCCGGCGACGAGCGCTTCTACCCGACCGTACTCGGTGCAGTGCTGGTGGGGATCGGCCTGGCGCTGCTGATCGAGGCGAACCGTTTGCCGGGCGGCCTGGTCGGCCTCGGACTGGGCGGGGCACTTGCAATCAACCTGGCCGCGGCTGCAGCCCTCATCATCTGGCTGTTTCTAGGAGATCTCGCTATCCCCACCCGCGGCAGAGTTCTCATCGGCGTCCTGTCGGTCGGTCTGGTCGCGATCAGCGCCGCTGAGCTGAGAACCAGATGGAACCGACGTCCGTAGATCCCGACCGGGCCCTGAACCTCAAGCGACCCCAGGCGATCGGTGTTCCCGGTGCGGGACTGCCGCACGACGGATAGGCTGCGGGTGATGAACGAGGCCCGGGCCGAGCTCTTCGACTCCTATGCGCGGCATGTGAACGCCGGCAAAGTCGCCACATTCCAGCAGTTCGGTTTCGATGCCGTGATGGGCAGCCGCGCCGGGATCCGGTTCTTCGACGCTTTCGACGACCGATCGTGGATCAACTGTCACTGCAACGGTGGAGTCTTCAACCTCGGTCACCGGCACCCCGCCGTGCTGGCGGCGGTCACTGCCGCCCTGGGCGACGGCGACATCGGCAACCACCACCTGATCGCGCCGGGACGGGCCGAACTGGCCGAGCGGCTCGCCGCTACCACCGGCGGCCATCTCCCCGGCGTCGTTTTCGGTGTGGGCGGCGGGGAGGCGATCGACCTGGCGATCAAGGTCGCCCGGGCCGCCACCGGTCGGACCGGGATCATCTCGGTTGACGGCGGTTACCACGGTCACACCGGTCTGGCGATGGCCGCCGGCGACGCCGAATATCGCGATCCGTTCGGGCCCAATCCACCCGGTTTCAGGCAGGTCCTCTTCGACGACCTGCCTGCCCTGGAAGCCGCCTTCGACGATGACACCGCTGCCGTCATCGTTGAACCGATTCCGGCAACACTCGGGATGCCGATTCCATCACCCGGCTACCTGGGATCGGTAGCGGAACTCTGCTCGGGGCGCGGAGCCAAGCTGATCGTGGACGAAGTCCAAGCGGGCCTGGGTCGGACCGGCCGAATCTGGGCCTATCAGCACGAAGACATCTTGCCCGACATCCTCGTCACGGCCAAAGGCCTGTCCGGCGGGGTATACCCGATTTCGGCGACGTTGATGACCCGCCAGATCCACAGCCTGTTCGACGAAGAGCCGTTCATCCACATCTCGACCTTCGGTGGCGCCGAACCGGGATGCCGGGCGGCATTGACCGTCCTCGACATCATCGAAACGCCGGGCTTCCTCGACCGGGTCGTGACCGTGGCGGAGAAGTTCCGGGAGGGACTGGCCGGCCCCGGGTTCGTGCTGCGTCAGCGGGGACTGATGATGGGCCTCGAGTTTCCAACCCCGGAGGGAGGACCGATGGCGACCAAGCTCCTCTTCGATCGTGGCCTGTTCGCACTCTACGCCAACAACGACCCTTCGGTGCTGCAGTTCCTCCCGCCCCTCACCTGCACAGATGACGAAGTCGACGAGATCATCGGGATCGTGCGTTCGGTGTTCGGATGAGGCCCACGACTGCCGACCTGACCGCCCTCGAGGAGCAAGTCGAAGCCGCCTTCGCCGGGAGGGACGCCGAAAACCTGGCTGTGCTCGGCTACGGCGAGATCTCCACGGTGCTCCGCCTCGATCTCCCCGGCGCTTCGTTCGCCGCCAAACGGCTCCCTCCTTTCCCCGATCAGGCCTCCTTCGATGCCTATGCCGTGCTGTTCTTCGAATACATCACCACCCTGGAATCCCGCGGAATCGAGGTGGTGCCTTCTGAACTGCATTCCTGGCGGGTCTCTGGAAGCGAGGTCGCCGCCTACTGCCTTCAGCCGCTCATCGACCAGGGACGGCTCCTCACCGAGTTCCTCCGTGATTGCGATCAGGCCACGGGGTTGGCGATCGTCGAGCAACTGGCAGGAGCCATCTTGGCAGTGACCGGTTCATCCGTCGGGTTCGACGGTCAGCTGTCCAACTGGGTTCTCGGACCGCAAGGCCGGGTCGCCTACTTCGACGTCACCACCCCGCTCCTCCGTGACGGCCGGGGGAAGGATCGCCTCGACACCGGCGTCTTCCTCGCTTCGCTGCCGTGGGCACTGCGCGGGTCGCTCCGGCTGATCGTCCCCAAGCTGATCATCGACGCCTACCACCGGCCCCGTAGCGTGCTCGTGGATCTCGCCGCCAACTTCCACAAGGAGCGCCTGACCGAATGGATCCCCGCACTCATCGAGGCCGCCAACGCCCGGGTCGAGCCGCCGATCACCGAAGTGGAAGTGGCGCGCTACTACCGCAGCGATGCGCGCATGTGGGCCGTCCTGCAGAGCCTCCGCAAAGCAGATCGCTGGTGGCAGCGCTCAATCAGACGGCGCCCTTACCGGTTTCTCCTCCCGACCGGCATCGAGCGATGAAGGAAGTGCGTCTTGTGTGACACGATCGTCGTGAAACGACCAGAAGGCGTGCTCTTCGCCAAGAACTCCGACCGTGATCCCAACGAGTCGCAGTTCCTCGAATGGCACCCCCGTCGCGCCTATGAGCCGGGAGCAACCGTCGACTGCACGCACATCACGATTCCGCAGGTCGAACGCACCTGGGCGACGCTGCTCAGCCGCCCGTTCTGGATGTGGGGCGCCGAGATGGGCACCAACGAGCACGGGGTGACTATCGGCAACGAGGCGGTCTTCACCAATCAGCCGTATGCAAAGCGCGGCCTCACCGGAATGGACCTGATCCGGCTGGCGCTGGAACGAGCAGACAGCGCGGCCGGCGCCGTCGCCGCCATCAAGGACCTGCTCGAGACCCACGGCCAGGGCGGCGGCGCCGGCTACGAGAATCCGAAGTTCACCTACCACAACAGCTTCATCGTCGCCGATCCCGGTTCGGCCTATGTGCTGGAGACGGCCGGAAAGCTGGTGGCGATCGAGTCCGTCACCGAAGGAGTCCGGTCCATCTCCAACGGGCTCACCATTCCCGGGTTCGCCGGGGCCTATCGCGATCGACTCCGGACCAGGGTGGCGGGCTGTGACATTCGCATCGGGCTCACGACCCGGCTGGCGTCGAAGGCCGGTGGAGTGGCCGACCTGATGGCGGTGCTGCGCAGCCACGGCACCGGCCGCTGGCCCCACTACAACCTGATCAACGGCACCCTTCACATGCCCTGCATGCACGGCGGCGGAGTGGTCGCCGGTTCGCTGTCGACAGCATCATGGGTCGCCGACCTCACCCCTGGCGCAATCCGGCACTGGGTAACTGCCACCTCTTCACCCTGCGTCGGGATCTTCAAGCCGGTCGCCGTCGACCGTCCGATCGACCTCGGTCCGATCCCCGGCGGCGAGTTCACAGAGACTTCGGTGTGGTGGCGGCACGAGCGCTTCGCCAGGGCCGTCCTGGCCGATCCCGAGCGTCTGCCCCAATCCTACTTCGCCGAACGCGACCGCATCGAGAAAGGTTGGATCGAGGACCCACCCCCGAGTGCGGCCGCATTCGAGACTGCCGATCAGTTGCTCGATAAGTGGTCGTCGGGTCTCGAGGCATCGAAGCCCGCCGATGTCCGCCCATTCTGGGTGAGGGCGTACTGGGCCAAGCGGGACCGCCTAATGGGGGTCTACGGGGCTTCTGCGGTTGTGGGAGTCTTGTGGCTGAGCCTGCTGGCCGGTGAGCACTGCCG
>JARGFH010000066.1 GCA_029210695.1 Acidimicrobiia bacterium | reverse complement strand
AAATCATTGCCAAAGTCAAACGAGGACGAGCCGCCCTCAACCAGATCACTGAATCCGCGACAGACCACTAGGTTCTAGGTTGTAGGTTCTGAGTGCGGCCAGCACCGTGGCGACGACAAAACCTATAACTCAGAACCTAGAACCTCCTATGAATCGGAACTTCGTCCCGCCGATGACCCGCTCCCCCGGCTCCCGGCCCGTGAGCTCGAAACGATCGATGCCCGGCGCCGTGTCCGGGTGATGCTCCAGGGCGAGACGAGCGCCACCCGGCCAGACGACCTGGCATTCATCTGCACACTCAGGGTCGGGCGATCCGCCCAGCACCTCGATGAAGAACGCTTGCGCGGCCTCGGGAGCTGGTGTGTTGAGGACAACCCGTTCCAGGGTCACGGGATGCGCCGCCCGTGCCGGCGGTTGCGGCCACCACTCAGTCATCGCGTGCGGGCGCCCGGCGAGCGAGTCGGCCAGCAACGTTGCCATCGGGGTGTGCATCCCGGGTTGGGCGATCTGCACCACCGTCCCATGGGCATCTTTGGGATGCAGGAACGCCTCTTGCCACATCTCGTTGGAGAGGTTGACGTTGATCGGCTGGTACCCGAGGTCTTCGAGTCGTTCGAGTTCAGCGGCGATGTCCTTCACCTTGAACGTCAGGTGATGAGGGCCGACACCGCTGCGGGCGAGGAACCGGGCCAGGAAGTCGTTGAGATGCACGTTGAACGGTTCCAGGAGTTCGACGGTCATCCCCCGTTGGCCATCTCCGAGCCGGATCTGCATGGATCGGAACCCGACGATCTCCCCTCCGTGAATCGGCACGCCGCCGAGTTCTCCGACGAGGGCGAAAAGCGTCTCTGTGATGTCGTGCAAACCAATGGCGACGTGGTCGAGATCAAATGACATGAGATAGAGGATAGAGGGGCCAGCATCTGCGCCTGCCGCAGGGCCACATCGCTCGGGGGTGAACGATTTTGCCGGTCGTTGAACCAAGCTATGGGCCATAGGCAGTAGGCAAGTAGACCCCGTCCACACGACTGCCTACGGCCTACTGCCCCTCACCACCCGGATGCGCCGAACGCCCGGGTGACCGACAATGCCTACATCCGATCGATCATTGCCTGCGCAAATTCGGAGGTCTTGACCTCGGTGGCGCCCTCCATCAGACGGGCAAAGTCATAGGTGACGATCTTCTCGGCAATCGCGGCTTCGAGTCCCTTGACGATCAGGTCGGATACCTCCGGCCATCCCATGTAGCGGAACATCAACTCGCCGGAGAGGATCACCGAGCCGGGGTTGACCTTGTCCATGCCCGCGTACTTCGGAGCCGTGCCGTGGGTGGCCTCGAACACCGCAATACCGGTCTCGTAGTTGATGTTGCCTCCGGGTGCGATACCGATTCCGCCGACCTGGGCGGCCAGGGCATCGGAGATGAAGTCGCCGTTGAGGTTCATGGTCGCCAGTACTTCGTATTCCGCCGGCCGGGTCAGGATCTGCTGCAGCATGGCATCTGCGATCACGTCCTTGACGAGGACCCGATCACCGGGATCGCCTCCGCAATCGTCCCAGCCGACCGCCCGGCCCTCGAACTCGTCGCGGGTGAGCTCATAGCCCCAGCTCCTGAAGGCACCTTCGGTGAACTTCATGATGTTGCCCTTGTGAACCAGCGTGACCGACTTGCGGTTGTTGGCGATCGCATACTTGATCGCCGCCCGCACCAGACGCTTCGAACCGGTTTCCGAGATCGGCTTGATACCAAGTCCACTGTCGGGCCGGATGTCCCACCCGTAGGCATCGCGCAGAAATTCGATCAGTTTCTTGACATCGTCGGTGCCCGCTTCGAGTTCCTTGCCGGCGTAGACGTCCTCGGTGTTCTCACGGAAGATCACCATGTCCACGAGTTCGGGATGCTTCACCGGGGACGGGACTCCGGTGAACCAGCGCACGGGGCGCAGACACACATACAGGTCCATGATCTGGCGAAGGGCCACGTTCAGACTGCGAATGCCTCCACCGACCGGGGTGGTCAACGGGCCTTTGATACCGACCAGGTACTCCTGGAACGCTTCGACGGTCTCGTCGGGCAACCACTCACCCGTTTCGTTGTAGGCCTTCTCTCCGGCGAGGACCTCTTTCCACTCGACCTTCCGCTCGCCGCCGTAGGCCTTCTCAACCGCGGCGTCGAAGACGGCCTGGGCTGCTGCCCAGATGTCGGGTCCGATACCGTCACCTTCGATGAACGGCAGGATGGGATCGTTGGGGACTACGAGTCCGTCGGCTCCCATGGTGATGGCAGTCGCCATGGCTTCACTCCTCTGATTTGATGCCAAAAGGGTAGCCGAGCGAACAGAGGTCGATTTCCGCCCAAAGTCACATCACGCGACCCGCGACCCGCGACTAGGGGACGTATTGCTGCTCGATCGCGATCACTTCTCCGTCGAGGATCACGAACCAATAAGGCGTTTGCTTCATCGCCGCCCCGTAGTAGCCGAAGTAGGGCTCATCCCAGGTGGGGATCTCATCCGTCTCGTAGTCCCAGGGCACCCCGTCGTTGAACAGGCCGAGCCACTCTCCGATGCCAACCTCCACACTGGTCACTCCCTCGACCGGGGATATCAACCACACGGTCACGTCGTCCGCCAGGGGCAGCGTCCTCAGCTGCGGGTTGACGTTGCGGATGTAGTAGTCGTTCGGGACTCCTTCCTCCACAGAAGCAATGACACCCTCCTCGAAGGCCGCCTGATTGGCCTCATCGCCGGAGAGCCATTGCGCGTAGTCGGCCACGATCTCGCCGGCCGACACGGCGGTCAGGAAGCCGAACTCGACGGTGGCGTCCGGGTCGTAGCGGGCGTCGAGAGGGATCGAAGGTGAATCGGTAACCGTTGTCGAAGTAGTGGCCGGAGGCGGTGAGGTGATGGTTGAGGTTGTGGCGACAGTTGAAGTGGACGTGACGACGGAGGTCGTCGTTCCGATCACCGCCGATGTCGACGTCGACGTCGAGCCGCCGTCCGAGGTGGCCGCACCACACCCGGCCACGAGGATCAGCGTCACGATGAGAGTGCAGGCTTTCTTCATCTCTCAACAACGACCGGCGGCAAACGTCGGTTCCCGCGACTACGAAGTCGCTTCTGCGGCGGTAACCGTGTTGTGCATCAGCATCGCCACCGTCATCGGGCCGACCCCCTTGGGAACCGGCGTCATCGCTCCGGCGATGCCCTGAAGCGCCTCGAAATCGGCGTCACCAACCAGGCCTACATCCGTCCGATTGATTCCGACGTCGATCACGGTGGCTCCCGGCTTGACGAAGTCGGGGCCGACGAGCTTCGGGACGCCGACCGCCGCAACGACGATGTCCGCCGCACGAGCTACCGCGGCCAGGTTGGGCGTTCGCGAGTGGGCCATCGTCACCGTGGCATCTACGCCCTTCTGATTGAAGAGGAGGGCGAGCGGACGACCGACCAGAAACGACCGGCCGATGACCACAGCGTGACGGCCGGCCACCTCGATGCCGTAGTGCTCGAGGATCCGCATGACCCCGGTCGGCGTACAGGGGGTGAGACCCGGCCTGCCGAGGATGAGCTTGCCGAGATTGCTCGGATGCAGCCCGTCGGCGTCCTTGGTTGGGTCGATGAGGTTCACCGCTCGCTCCCCGTCCAGCCCGGCCGGTAGCGGAAGCTGGACCAGGATGCCGTCGACTGCCGGATCCTCATTGAGGCGGCCAATGAGATCGTCGACCTCGCCTTGCGAGGTGTCGGCGGGAAGTTGATGGTGGATCGAAGTGATACCGAGGTTCTCGGCGGTGCGCCGCTTGTTGCGTACGTAGACCTCCGAGGCAGGATCTTCACCAACCAGAACTGTGGCGAGACCGACGGTCCTATCCCGTTTCGCCAGTGCGACGACCCGCTCCGCCACTTCTTCCTTGACGGCCGCCGCAACGATGGTTCCGCTCAACAGTTGGGTCTCGATCATCTTGTCTCTACTTTCGGTATGCGGCTCTTGAGGCGAAATGTCGCGTTGCTTGGTATGGCAATTGGCAATTGGCAATTGGCCGCCGGTCGGTCAATGTCTGAAGTGCCTACGTCCGGTGAAGACCAGAGCGAGCCCGCCTGCATTGGCAGCCGCGATCACCTCGGCATCGCCCTTCGAGCCGCCCGGCTCGACGACGGCGGTGACACCCGCCCCTGCCAGGGCCTCGAGGCCGTCGGCAAAGGGGAAGAACGCATCGCTGGCCGCCACCGCCCCGGCAGCCCGGTCACCCGCCTGGCGGACGGCCCGCTCGGAGGCCCCGATCCGGCTCTGGTCACCGGCGCCGATACCAACCGCCTGGCCTCCCCTGGCGATCACGATCGCGTTCGACTTCGTGTGGGCGGCCACCCGCCAGGCGAAGCGGAGGTCGCGCATCTCCTCCGGCGTCGGCGGTCGGTCTGACACCACCGCCCATTCGTCGTCGACGCCGGTCGTGTCCCACTCCTGCCCGACGAACCCTCCATCAACCATCCGCAGATCGAAGCCCGGTCGGTGCGGCCCGCCGGCGACGATGACCCGCAGATTTGTCTTCGTCTCCAGCGGTGCGAGGTCTTCGACCGCAGGAGTAATGACGACCTCAATGAAGCCGGCGGCGGCCATCGCAGTGGCGGTCTCTCCGTCGAGGGGACGATTGAGGGCGATCACGCTTCCGAAGGCCGACTGCGGATCGGCATCCCAGGCGAGTCGGAAGGCGCCGGCGAGATCGGCGGCCGTCGCCACACCGCAGGCGTTCGTGTGTTTCACGATGACGCAGGCCGGCTCCTCGAACTCCTGCACGTGGCGCCAGGCTGAATCCGCATCGACGTAATTGTTGAAAGACATCTCTTTGCCCTGTATCTGGGTGGCACTCTCCCACCAGGCCGATTGCCCGAGCGTGCGGAAGGCGGCTCCCGGCTGATGCGGGTTCTCTCCATAGCGGAGTTCGGCCGTGCGCTCCAGGGGCAGCACCATCCGTTCCGGCAGACCATGGTCTACGCGTTCGAACCAGCCAACGATGGCAGCGTCGTACGCAGCCGTCCGGAAGAACGCTTCCCTGGCCAGCCGCCGCCGCAGCGGAGCACCTAGGCCACCGGCCTCGACCGCCGACGCCACCTCGTCGTATTGATCCGGCGAAGTCACGATCCCTACCCAGGCATGGTTCTTGGCCGCCGCCCGCACCAGCGTTGGGCCGCCGACGTCGATCTCCTCGATCGCGTCGCCTTCGGCTACGTGCGGCCGGGCAATGGTCTTCTCGAATGGATAGAGGTTGGAAACGACGAGTTCGAACGGCTCGATCCCCTGCTCGGCCAATTCCCGGCGGTGATGATCCTCAGCCAGGTCGGCGAGGATGCCGCCGTGCACTCGTGGGTGCAGTGTCTTCACGCGACCCCCAAGAATCTCAGGAGCACCGGTTACCTCCGACACGGTCGTGACGGGGAGTCCGGCCTCGGCGAGAAGCGCCGCGGTGCCTCCTGACGAGACGATCACAACATCGGATTCAACGAGGCGTCGCGCGAAGTCGATGAGTCCGTGCTTGTCCGAAACCGACACGAGCGCTCTGCGAACGGGGATACGACTCACGATCATGCTCCTTCCCACACAACGGTTCGACCTTCAACGCGAAGCCGACCATGTGCGAACGCCTTGACGACCTCCGGGAAGAGATCGTGTTCTTCAGTTTGAATCCGGGCGTGCAGTGATTCCTCAGTGTCCTGCGGGTCGACAGGCACCGCCCGTTGGGCGATGATCGGCCCGTGGTCGACGTGCTCGTCCACGAAGTGGACCGTGACGCCGGTGACCTTGACTCCATGATTCAGGGCATCCCGCACACCGTGGGCGCCGGGGAAGGCGGGGAGTAGGGCAGGGTGGATGTTGAGGATCCGGTTCGGAAACCGGTCGACGGCTTCCCGGGTGAGGATCCGCATGAACCCGGCCAGAACCAGCGCCTGAGCTCCGGCCTGCTCGGCTGCATCGCATACGGCTGCCGTGAACGTCCGACGTGTGCCGGCACCGGCCCACGGCACGACTCTGGTCGGGATTCCGGCCGCCGCCGCCCGCTCGAGACCGCGCACCCCGGCACGATCAGAGATCACCGTGACGACATCGGCTCCAAAATCAGTGTCTGCTGCCGCGGCATCAATGATGGCCTGGAGGTTGGATCCCGATCCAGACACGAGTACGGCGATTGGCAGCTGCATCTGTCCCGAGTGTAGAGAAACAGCCGGCGGCTTCGGCCGCCGTCAGAACCCGGGGAGGACCGTCATCGTGGTCGTGCTGACCTCGGTCAGGAACGAGGCAGGTTCGGGACGCAGCGCCTTCCGCTCCGGCGATTCGTAGTAGACCTGCGAAGCACCTTCGATCCCGCCCGGATCGTCGGTGGAGACGATCCAGATGAACCGTCTCTCTTCAGGAACGATCCACACCCCGACCACGTCGAACCCGGCGGCCGTCCGCGCCTCGACTACTTTCCCGAAAACCTCGATGAACTCGTCCCACTTGCCGTCCTCGACGACGTACTCCCTGAGCTGATACTCGGTAGGCACCGTCTCCTCCTGTCTCGTTGCGGGTCGCGAGTCGCGGGTTCTCCCTCGAGGGGCCGCCAGACTCAGATGGCTAGTGCCCCAGGACGACATCTGCCAGCTGGGGGACGAGTTCGCCCGCCATGCCATCGAGCTTCACTCTGGCGAGGTGGTCGTAGTCGGTTGGTCCAAGGTTGACGATCACCATCGGCACGCCGCGCCGGGCCGGTTCGAGGGCTACGTCGGCAGCCGGAAAGACTCCCAGCGTGCTTCCGACGACCAGGACAGCCTCGGCCTGGGCGGCCATTACCAGCGCAGTACCCCATTCGTTCATCGGCAGAGCCTCTCCGAACATGACGGTCGACGTCTTGATGATGTCTCCGCAAGTCGGGCAGCTCGGATCGGCCTCACCAGCCTCCACTCGCGCCAGCACTTCGGTGGTCGCCCAATCCTCACCACATCCGACGCAGTTGGCTCGTCGGATGTTCCCGTGGAGCTCGGCCACATGATCGTCGGATACGCCGGCCTCCTGATGCAGACCGTCGATGTTCTGCGTGACGACGCCACTCAGCTTCTCGGCCCTCCACAGGTCGGTGATGGCGTGATGGGCACGGTTCGGGCGCACCACCGAACGGGATCCCCACAGCTCACCATCGAGGTGCATGCGCCACCGTCGCTTGCGGAGTTCCGGGTCGCTCAGGTACCGCCCGATCGTGAAGTCGGCTGGGTCCACTCTGGACCAAAGCCCGTCGGGTCCACGGAAATCTGGAATCCCGGATTCCGTAGAGATCCCGGCACCGGTGAAGAGGAGAACACGCCGCGCGTTGTCGATGATGTCGCAGGCGGCGGAGAAGTCGTCCTTCACGCTCTCAACGATAACCAACGGTACAGGGGTTCGGCTTATCTGCCCTCGCCGGTTCACCCATTCAATGCGACGTCGATTTGGTCGACGAGTTCCTGAGGCTCCACGTACATGGAGCCGCCGTTCTCCTGGGCTCCATAATCGCGAAGCCAGGCGATACCGCCGTCGCCGTCGACCAACACAAACGTGTGCCCGGGTTCGCCGGTGGCAACAGCCCACTGCAGCACGTCGTAGGCTTCCGAGACGCTGTGATCGGCGTCAACCAACATAGGTGTATCGACCACTCCTACCGCCTCGGCTGCTTGCTTCTGCGTTGCCCCATCATCGAACGCGATGGAGACCAGTTCTACGCCCAGAGCCTGAAACCCTGCATCAACTTCCAGATCCACGATCTGTTGCATGCACGGCGGTCAGCCGTCTGCCATGTGGAAGAACAACAGGACCGGGGTTCCCGAATAGTCGGTCAACGCCACCGGTGCGCCCAGGGCGTTGTCCAACGAGAAATTCGGCGCTCGGTCCTGAGCGGTGTCCCCGCAACCGGTCAGGGCAAGAGCCATCGCCACCACCACGGCAGCCACCCAAATCACCCGCCATCGTTGCCACGTCGCGCGCATATCTTCTCTCCGACTTCTTCCGGCGCTTTCAACCAACCCATACGCTACTGCAACATAAGCGGAACGGATAACAGCTCATGTCACCTGCGAATAGTACGAAAGGCCTTCGCGCAATCCGCCATTCGCCGCCGCTATTCACCCACTCGGGCCTTTCCCCGCAGTAACGTTGTCTCACATGGTTCGCGAACCCATCGCCTATGTCGAACAGGTAATCGAGCACCTCGCCTCACCCTCCGACACCCCGGCCGGCGAAGCCGTCACCGACTTTGCCCGCGCCTACCTCAGACGGTTCCCAGATGAATGGTCCGCGGCAGTTCAGGAACCGGAGATGGCCGCCCAGATCAGACGGCTCTTCGAGTTCCTCGACGCCAGAGGAACCGAGCAGATCGCCGTAAGGGTGTTCGACCCGTCCCTGGGCGATTGGGGCTACGACCTCCCCGGCGGCGTTGTCGAAATCGTCTGCGACGATCGACCCTTCCTGATCGACTCGGTTGGCAACGCCGTTCAGGCGCAAGGATTCAACATCGAGCGAATCCTCCACCCGGTTATCGGCACCCTTCGTGACGACGACAATCGAATCGTCGACATCCTGCCGGCCCGGGGGGCGGATGTTCGAGAGTCCATCCAACACATCGAACTCGATCGTCCCGTGGGTGACGGCGCACTCGAGCTCGAGAAGGTTGTACGACAAGCCCTCGCGGACACGCTGGCAGCAGTTCGCGACTTCCCACTGATGCAAAAAGCCGTTCAGCGGATGGTGGAGTACGCCGCCGAAGGGACGACCCGCTACGCACCAGAAGAGATCGAAGACGCTCGCAGCTTCCTCGAGTGGCTTCTGGATTTCAACTTCGTGATGCTCGGATATCGCGAATATCAGATCATCGCCCAGCCCGATGGACCGGCGCTCCAGATCGTGACTGATACCGGGCTCGGAATCCTGGCGGATGACTCGGAGTCCGCCTTCGCCGAGCCGGTGGCCTTGGCCGATCTCCCCGACGATCTGCGCGCCCGTCATGTTGAAGGTGAGCTCCTCGTAATCACGAAGACCAACCGCAAGTCGACGGTGCACCGTCCGGACCGGATGGATTACATCGGCCTGCGCCGCGTGAACCAGGATGGCGAAGTCGTCGGCGAAGCACGCCTGCTCGGCCTCTTCACATCGAGGGCGTACATGGCTCCCGCTTCGACGATGCCGATCCTCCAACGCAAACTGCACCACATCATCGAAGCGGAAGACCTCATCGAGGGATCGCACGATTACAAGCAACTCGTGCAGATCTTCGACAGCTTCCCGAAGGACGAGCTGTTCTCTACGCCGACCGACGAGATCGGATTCAACATCATGGGTCTCGTCAACCTGGAAGAGCAGAGGCAAATCCGCCTGTTCGTCAGAAGGGACCTCTTCAACAGAAGCGTTTCCATTCTGGTTGCGATTCCACGCGATCGCTTCTCTGCGACTGTGCGAAAGAAGCTCGAGGCGCTGTTCCTCCGGAAGTTCGGCGGAACCTCATCGGATTTCCGTTTGTCCCTGGGCGAGACGGGCGGCGCTCGCATCCATTTCACAATTTGGATAGGGGGAGGCAGCGTACCGGAGGTCTCGTTCGCCGAGCTCGAAGCAGAGGTCGTCGATGTCGCCCGAAATTGGGAGGACCGGCTCCGGGAACTCATGGCCGAGAGGCTCGGGCAGGAACACGGGAATCAACTGGCCGATACGTGGGCGAGCCGGTTCCCGGAGTACTACAGGACGTCGGTGCCGATCGAACTCTCCGTCAACGATGTCGTCAAACTCGAGGAGCTGATCACGTCCGGGGTGCCGGTGGTCATCGGACTCCAGAATGAGACCGATCACGGCGAGAAGCTCACCCGGCTGGCCGTGTACCGCAAAGCGGGGAAGATGCAGCTCTCCGCCATCATGCCGGTACTCGAAGCACTGGGGCTCCGGGTGGTCGAAGAGGTTCCGACCCGTATCGCCGACGGTGAGGGCTCGGCGTTCATCCATGACTTCGGCGTGTTGGACCTGAGCGGCCGTCAACTCGATCTGGAAGCGTGTGCAGGGAGACTGGGCGAGGCCATTCAGGCAATCCTCGCCAGGAAGGCCGAGTCCGACTCTCTCAACCGACTAGTCGTGTCATCGTGCCTGACGCACTTCGAGGTTGGGATCCTGCGCGCGTATCGGACCTATTGGCGGCGGGTGAGCTCTTCCTACACGATGCGCTACATCAACGACACGTTCGCCGCCCACCCGGACATCGCCCATCTGCTCGTGCAGTTGTTCGATGCCCGCTTCAATCCAGAGGCGGAGCAAGGACTTGAACCCGTACTGATCGAGCAGATCACTCAAGAACTCGACGCCCTCGAGTCGCTTGAAGAGGACCGCATCCTGCGCGGGTTCCTGCACCTGGTCCAGGCAACCGTCCGCACCAACACTTATCGCACGGACCGGCAATCGCTCAGCTTCAAGTTCGATTCAGCCCGCGTGCCCGAGATGCCGCTCCCCCACCCGAAGTTTGAGATTTTCGTCTACGCACCGGAGGTGGAAGCAATCCACCTGCGGGGCGGCTTGGTGTCACGCGGCGGCCTGCGGTGGTCGGATCGCAGGGAGGACTACCGCACGGAAGTACTGGGCCTCATGAAGGCTCAGATGACCAAGAACGCCATCATCGTTCCCACCGGATCCAAGGGCGGCTTCGTGCTCCGCAGACCCCCATCTGACCGGGCGAAACTCGCTGAGGCGGTCACCTCCGCATACAGCATCTTCATCAGGGGCATGCTCGACATCACCGACAACCTCGTAGCAGGCCAGGTCGTACACCCCGTCGAGGTCCGTATCCATGACGGCAACGACCCGTATCTGGTGGTGGCAGCCGACAAAGGCACCGCCAGGCTCTCGGACACTGCGAATGCGATCGCGGCGGAGTACGGCTACTGGCTCGGTGACGCCTTCGCCTCCGGCGGATCGGCAGGCTACGACCACAAGGCACTCGGCATCACCGCCAAGGGTGCATGGGAGTCGGTCAAGTACCACTTCTGGGAGGATGGGATCGACACCCAGAACGATCCCATTACCGTGGTCGGCATCGGAGACATGTCGGGTGATGTCTTCGGGAACGGCATGCTCATGTCCCGGACGTTGGGACTCATTGCAGCCTTCGATCACCGCCACATCTTCGTTGATCCCGATCCCGATCCCGTGGCATCGTTCGCCGAGCGCGAGCGTCTCTTCGCGCTTCCGGCCTCCTCCTGGGAGGATTACAACCACGACCTCCTCTCGCCGGGTGGGGGCATCTATCCGCGCACCGCCAAACGGATCGACCTCTCCCCTGAAGCTCGGGAAGCTCTGGACGTTGACCGATCCGAGTTCACACCGAACGAACTCATCGCGGCGATTCTGCAAGCGCCGGTCGATTTGCTTTGGAACGGTGGCATCGGCACATATGTGAAGGCGAAATCTGAAACCAATGCCGAAGTTGGCGACCGCCCCAACGATCCCGTCCGGGTGAACGGACGGGATCTGCGCTGCCAGGTCGTGGCCGAAGGGGGCAACCTTGGATTCACCCAGCGGGGTCGCATCGAATATGCAGCCACAGGCAAGATCAATACGGACTTCATCGACAACTCCGGCGGCGTGCACTGCTCAGACCGGGAAGTCAACCTGAAGGTGCTGCTCGGGTTGGCAGAGGAGCGCGGCGACCTGACTCGAGAAGCGCGCGATGAACTCGTCGCGTCTGTGGCAGACGATGTAGTTGCAGCCGTTCTATATGACAATTTCCTGCAGGCGCAGATCCTTTCGCAGGAACTCGAGCAATCGCCTCAACAAATCGAGGCGTACGAAGATCTGATGACAATGCTCGAGACCGCCGGCCTGCTCGACCGTGCGATCGAAGGCGTGCCAACTGCCGAGGAACTAAACGATCGTGCGACCCGCCAGCTCGGATTGACGCGACCAGAACTCGCCGTGCTGCTTGCCTACTCCAAGCGGAGCCTCGCCGACGCGCTCATGACCACCGGCCTCCCCGATGAAGCTCAGTATGTCTCCGACCTGTTGGAGTACTTCCCACGGGCGATTCGAGAACAATTCGGTGACCTCATCGAGAAACACCCGCTCAGGCGCGAGCTGCTGACAACGATTCTCGCCAATGAGTTGGTCAACTCGGAAGGCATCACGTTCGTGACCCGGTTGATGAATGAAACCGGCTCAACGCCCGCCGACATCGTCCGCGCCTTCCGTATCACCCGAGAAGTAACCGGCGCCTCCGCCAGGTGGGAGGCGGTCGAACAGCTCCGGGCGGGGGTGGATATCGACATACAGCGCCGGCTGATGTTCGGTGTCGACGCTTTGGTCGAGGCACTCACCCGCTGGTACTTGACGCGACCGGGCCGCGACGAGCCGGCCGTGACGATCGCGGAGACGAAGACCGCCTTCGCCGATCTCGCCAAAGCGATCGCCACTGTCGGACCGGTGCTCTGGAGTCGGGAAAGGGAGGGAGCCGTCGAGGCGCTGATGGAGGGGGGCGTTCCAAAGGACATCGCCAGACGTCACGTGTTCCAGAAGGAACTCATCCACGGTCCCGACATCATCGAGCTGGCCCGCGACACCGGATATCCCCTCCTCGACGTCGCCAGGGTTTTCTTTCTGATCGGCCAGGTCTTCGAACTCGACTGGCTGGAAGTCCAGGTGGCCGGGTTGCCAATGGTGACCCGCTGGCAGCGCTGGGCGACCCGAACACTCGACGATGACCTCATTCGACTTCGCCGCGACCTGGCCGGTTCTGTGCTGATGACGATCAAGCCATCTGATCCCGACGAAATGGTCGCCGGCTACCTCCATGAGCACGACGACGGCCTCGTTCGCCTCAGGCGATTCATCGCCACACTCGAAGCCGACGGCGTGGACGACGCCGCCATGGCCATCGTGGCAATCAGACAGGTGCGTGCCTTCGTCGGAATCCCTTGACAATTGCCACGCTGAGCGCGAGAGTAACCACACGGGGCGGCTAGAGTAGAGGTTGTGTGATGCAATTTCGTGGCCGCCTACGTTCACCCGGGGACCAAGGTCCCGGGCTACCCGTCAATGTGATCCTCGATGACCACGGACTGACGATCGAAGCAGACGGCGAGAGAGTCGGGAAGTGGAGTCTCTCGGATGTCTCAGCATCCCGCACCTCGAGCGATCAGTTTTCGATGTCCTTCGGAAACGAACACATGATGTTCGAAGCCGAAGACATCTTGTCCTTCTCCTACGAGGCCCTCCCCCATATCGATGGGCGACGAACACGAGCCGGAATGCTGACGAAGATTCGCACGGCATTTGCCCCACCGGAGGCACCAATTCCCGTGCGCAGCATCGATCTGAGGGCAGATCCTCACCTCGAGGTGGTTTCCAATCTTCCAGACACAGCAGTGGCCTCAGAGATCAGACTCTCGAACACCGAACACTGCCGTGGCACCCGCCGCGACGGCCGACCGTGTCGCTCGAGCATCGTCCTCGAATCGGGCTTCTGTACATCGCACGACCCCAATCGATCGACCTCCGCAACCCGCGGCGTCCCGGTGGAGGATCCGGCCTTGGCCTCCGTCTTCCGCCAGTTGAAGCGGGCGGTCGGCGAGGTGCGCTCCGGGCGGATGGACCCGGAGACGGCGTTGGCGCTGGCCAGCCTGGCCAGGGCGATGTGCGCCACGATCGATGCCGACGAGGCCATTCAGGAGGCACCAAGAGCCGAGAAGGCCTACCTTCGGAGTGCCAAATGAGAGGGATTCACCGTAAGCGTTTCCGTGGGCGCATCGCACCCATCGACCGACCGGACCTGGACCTGGATATCGAACTCTGGGTCGAGGAACGAGGCCTCACACTGGCGCGCCGTGACAAGCCGCTCGGAACCTGGCCGATCGGGTCGGTCGAGATCGATCGAGTCGGCAGTTCACGATTCGTAATCACCCTGGACGGTGAGCACTCGGCCTTCATCGCTCACGATCCGATCGCTTTTTCTTACGAGGGCCTCAAAGCCATCGCCACCGCCAAGGAGAAGACGAAGAAGAGCTACTCCGGCCGGTTCAAGCGACACAAGAATCCCATTCCGTCACTCAAGGCGATTCTGGTAGCCAGGGTCCATGGCCTCGATCAAACCGTTGAACCCACGCCACCGGCACCACCAGCACCACCGAGTTCGACTGTCGAGCTGCCACCCGTCGAGGTCCACCGTCCTGCCCACATCACGGCTCCGCCAGCGCCGAGGGCTCCCGACCCCGTCGTCCCGACGGAGCCGGCAGATCCATATGCGACGGTGCCTGAACAGGCCATCCTCGAGCCCGAGCTCGAAGAGCTGGTTGAGGTGGCGCCCGGTTTCCGTCGCCACCCCGGAGTTTTCGATCGAGTCAGGAACGCGCGCAATGGCGTCGTCCACGAGCACTTGTTCACACAGCACGCGATCTCCGGCGGCCTGGTCCGGAGAGTCTGCAACGAATGCGGCCACGTATCGATCGACCTGAGCGAGTAAAAGAGGTTCTAGGTTTTCGGTTCTGGGTTTTTTCCACCGCAACGCAGGACTAGAACCTAGAACTCAGAACTTAGAACCTCTTCAGATCACTTTGTCGTTGGCGCCTGCAAGCTGGCGGAGGATTTCTGTCTATGACAGAGGCCCTAGGTTATAGGGGTTGTAGGTTATAGGGGTTGTAGGTTCTAGGTTTTCGGTTCTGGGTTTTTTCCACCGCAACGCAGGACTAGAACCTAGAACTCAGAACTTAGAACCTCTTCAGATCACTTTGTCGTTCGCGCCTGCGAACTGGCGGAGTATCTCTGTCTGACCGGTGTGATAGGTGTCGTGGAAGTAGAAGAAGCGCAGCCGGGAAGCCAGCGAGACGGGCCGGTCTCCAATGAGAGCCTCGACGGCCATCTGCTGTTCGGTCAAAGCACCCACCGACTGCTCGATCCGCCGCTGCGTTTCGGCCAAGGCATCGAGCAGATCAGAGAACGGGAGCACACCGGGACCATCCTCGAGGATCGGCTCGGACTCCCGGAGATATCGCTCTTTGGTCTCTTCCGACCATACGGCCGACGCCCTGACCGCCAGCAGCAAGTCATCGCGTCCCGTCACCAGGTGGCCCACCACCCAGTTGAGACAGTTCACGTTGTAGGGCGTCTGGATCAGACTGTCCTGGTGCGTCAATCCTTCTGATTGCATCTGGATTATGGATACGTTGCGGGCAAACGCACGAACGAACTGTGCCGGACCGAACATCTTCCCTCCTCGACAATAAACGTAGCACGGAGAGTGCTGGTACTACCGGTCCGGCCGGTAATGTTGCCGTCATGATCAACCGGATCCCACTGCTCATCTTGCTGGCCACCGCGCTTCTCGCCGCCGCCTGCTCGGGAAACGATGATGTGTTGGATCCGGACGCCGTCATCGCGTTGTCGGTCGAACGAATGGCCGCCGTCGAAAGCGTGCGGTTCTTGCTGGAACGCAGCGGCGTTCCCGTCTTCATCGACGACGACAACATCCTCGAATTCACATCGGCCGAAGGACGGTTCGCCTCCCCGGATTCAACCGACGCACTCTTGACCGTACGCGCCATCGGTATCCCGACCCAGGTTGGCGCCGTCCAGATTGGAGCGGACACCTGGATCACCAACCCCATCACCGGATCGTGGGAGGACGCTCCGGCCGGCTTCACATTCGATGTGGCGACACTGTTCGACCCGGCGCAAGGGTGGTCGGAACTCCTCAGCGGCGGATTGACGAACGTCCACTTCGTCGCTGAAGAGGATCTCGATGGTGAACTGCTCGCCCATTTCAGAGTCACCGCCCCCGCCGATCGCATCGAGCAAGTCACAGCCGGCATGGTGCGCGGCCAGGCGGTCGACGGCGACTTGTGGATTGAGACGTCCACCGGTGAAATCCGGGAACTGTCGTTCACAACCGATATGGCAGACGGTGTCACGAAATGGAGCCTGCGGATGACCGAGTACGGGACCGCGGTCGAGATCACCGCTCCCGATCTCGATGGGTGAGCGGCGGCCGTCGCCATTCTCGATCCTGGCAGTTGTCGGTTTCGGGATCTTCATCGCCGCCGACGATCTGACGGTCGTCTCGACGATGCTCCGGCCGATCATCGGCGACCTCGGCATCATCCTGCCGGACGGGCTCGATGATGCAGCCTGGATCGTCAACGCCTACCTGATCGCCTATGTGGCGGTGATGCCGTTCATGGGCAGACTCAGCGACATTGTCGGCCGTAGGAAGGTCTATATCGGCGGGCTGGTTGTGTTCCTGATCGGGTCGATCTGGGTGCCGCTGACCCACAGTCTTCCCACCTTCCTGGCCGCACGTGTGCTCACCGCCCTGGGCGGCGGCGCCCTCGTCCCCGTTGGGATGGCGGTTGTCAGCGACGTCTACACCGGCCGGCGACGGGCGAGGGCGCTCGGGTCGCTCGGCGCCATCGACACACTCGGATGGGTATGGGGCCCCCTGTACGGCGCCATGCTCGTTCGCTTCCTGTCGTGGCGGTGGCAGTTCTGGCTCAACATCCCGCTCACGCTCCTCGGGATTGGCGCCGCCTGGTGGGCCCTGAAGGAGCACGATGAGGTCGTTCGCCGATCTCGCATCGACTGGGCAGGGGCGGGAGCGCTGACGGTTGCACTGATTTCTCTCGACCTGGCTTTGCTGGACTCCGCGCAGATCCAGAGCGTGACCGGGCTCGAGGAGTTGACCGGCGCTCCCGGCGGCGGCTTGCGCTGGTTGTTCGGTGTGGCAGCCGCCGCCATCGTGGCGTTTGTGGTGATCCAGCGGAGGACGGAGGACCCGCTCATCGACTTCCGGGTGTTCCGGGGTCGGACTGCGGTGGCCGCCGTAGTCATCAACTTCCTGGTCGGGGCGATCCTGGTGATCGCCATGGTCGACGTCCCGCTGTTCGTCAACGTCATAGAGGTCGACGTCGAGCGTTCGGCGGTGATCGCCGGATGGGTGTTGAGTGCTCTAACGGCCGCCATGGCGGTGGCCGCATATCTCGGGGGGCGCCTGGCCGAGCGATACTCCTACCGACCACCGATCATCACCGGATTGGTCTTCGCCATGGTTGGTTTCGGTCTGATGGGGACGGGATGGACGGCCGACACCTCCTACGTCGCCATGGCCTGGCAGCTGGCACTGCTGGGGGCGGGCTTCGGCCTGGTGATCGCACCCACCGCCGCCGCCGTCGTCGACGCCGCTACGGCGGACCGGAGGGGAACTGCCGCCGGTCTCGTCATGGTGTTGCGATTGATCGGTCTCAGCGTTGGACTGGCCGGCTTGACCGCCTGGGGTCTCCACCGCTACGGCGACCTGCGGGACACGATCGAGCTTCCGCCGATCACGGACCCGACCTATTCGTCGGTGCTGGCCAGAGCGCAGGTAGAGCTGACCACGATGGCGCTGTCCGAGACCTTTCTGGCGGCAGCCGTCGTCGCCGCGCTGGGACTTGGAGTCGGGCTGGCAATGAAAAAGAACTCGCACGATGAGCTGCGCGACTGAGGTGTATCTGACTCTTTGATATAGGTCGCCGGGTTCCTAACCCAATTCATGGTCGGGTCCGGGGCGGGTTGTT
>JARGFH010000065.1 GCA_029210695.1 Acidimicrobiia bacterium | reverse complement strand
CGGCAGTGCTCACCGGCCAGCAGGCTCAGCCACAAGACTCCCACAACCGCAGAAGCCCCGTAGACCCCCATTAGGCGCGGTTGCGAAACGCGTCGGCCGCCACCTTGAGATCTCGCCAGTCCACAACACCCAGCCGCGCCGCCTCGATGAGGCGCTCGATGCGTCCCTCGCTGAGCACGAGCATCGCTTCGATCATGTCTTCGGAAGGTGTGATCTCTCCGTAGCAGTCATGCCAGGCGAGCTCGGTGAGTTCCAGGAGATCGAGTGCGATTGGAGCAAGGTCTTCACCGAAGACCTCCTCTACCCGCCGCCTCCGGTCGCTTCGTCTCTCTGCGCGACTGACCGCCATGTTTCCATTGTGCCATCTGAGCGAGTCGAGCGTTGGGCGGGGTTGACCTGCTCGATCGCCGAACCCTGTGTGAGGAGAGGGACGAGCGGCGGCCCGGCTCGATGGCGGTAGGGCTATACTCACCCTGTCCGGCGCAACCGTCCGGATGCCGTCGAGGCCAGCGAAATTCGGTGCAATCCCGATGCTGTCCCGCAACTGTGAAGTCCCTACGGGGAACGAGCCAGGACGCCTGACTCAACGGCCACGAACAAGTCTCGGGTGAAGGCAGTGTTCGTGACCTGGTTTCCAGGTCACCGAAGCCACCTTCATCCTCCAGTCACGGAGGATGTGTTGTTTCTCAAGAGGATGTCCGCTCTGGTCGGACTGGTGTTGCTCGCGGCGTCGTGCACCGGTTCGAATGCGGGCGACGATCGGCCCGGCACCACGGTTCCATCGACCCCGGCGACAACTGCCGAAACGACGGCCGTGTCGATCGCGGTGGCATTCCCGGTCACGATCCAGGCCGGAAACGGTCCGGTGGTCCTGGAGCAGCGTCCTTCGGCGATCGTCTCGCTCTCTCCCACGGCCACCGAGATGCTCTTTGCGGTCGGTGCGGGGGATCAGGTGATCGCGGTGGACGAATACTCGACCTTCCCGGTCAACGCCCCCGTCACGGACCTCTCCGGGTTCACGCCCAACTTCGAGGCGATTGCAGCCTACGAGCCAGATCTGGTCATCATCTCGAATGACATCGAAGACATGGTGGCGACGCTGGGAGCGCTGAACATCCCGGTCCTGCTCATGCCGGCGGTCCTCACCATCGACGAGGTGTTCACCCAGATCGATCAGATCGGAGCGGCGACGGGCCACCGCACTGAGGCGGCCGAGCTGGTCGAGTTGCTGGCGGTAGATCTCGAGTCGATTGTCGCCGGACTGCCGGTCATGGACGAGCCGCTCACCTACTACCACGAACTCGATCCGACTTTCTACTCGGTGACCTCGTCGACCTTCATCGGACACGTGTACTCGCTGCTCGGGTTGGTCAACATCGCCGACCCGGCCGACGTCGATGGGTTCGGTTACCCGCAGCTCTCTGTCGAGCACATCGTCTCGGCGGATCCCGATCTCATCTTCGTGACCGACTGTTGCGGGGAGTCGCTCGAGTCGGTGGCCGCTCGACCCGGCTGGGAGAACATCTCTGCAGTGCAGACGGGTTCGGTCGTGGTAGTCGACGATGACATCGCCTCCCGCTGGGGTCCGCGCACCATCGAGTTTCTGGCGTCGGTGGCGGCCAACGTGGCCGAGCTCCGGGCAGGCGGATGAATAGCACTCTCGTCGTTGGGCCGGACCTGCCCCGGGCGGCGCGGCCGCGGTGGGGTCAGGTCGCAGCCGGGGTATCTGTGCTGCTGGCTGCCGGTCTGGCCGGGCTGCTGATTGGACCGGCCGGGCTCGAGGTGAACGACGTGCTGCGAGCACTCGGCGACGGGCTGCCCTTTCTCGATGTTCCTCATGGATTGACCGAGACGCAACTAGACATTCTCTGGCAGTTGCGGCTGCCGCGAGTCGTGCTCGGGGCAATCGTGGGAGCAGCGCTGGCGATCTCGGGCGCCGCCTATCAAGGCGTATTCCGCAATCCCCTCGCCGATCCCTACCTCCTCGGCGTTGCGGCAGGGGCAGGCTTCGGCGCCACGCTGGCGTTCGTACTGGCGCCCGGGGCGGCAATCGGACCCGTGGCGTTGCTTCCGATCGCGGCGTTCGCCGGTTCGCTCGTGGGAGTCGGCTTGACCTACGGAGTCGGTCGTACGCTCGGTGATCGCAGCAACGCCGCCCTCATCCTGGCCGGAGTGGCGGTGGCCTCGTTCTTGACCGCGCTGCAGACGTTCATCCAGCAGAGGAACACCGACACGCTGCGGGAGGTGTACTCGTGGATACTCGGGTCCATCAGCACCCTGGGGTGGAGCGAGGTTCTGCTGGCCCTCCCATACGCCGGGCTGGCCACGATCGTGATCTTCCTGCACAGGAGATTGCTAGACGTCCTGGCGGTGGGCGAGGAGGAGTCGAGAAGCCTCGGCGTGTCTACCGGCAGGGTGCGAGCCACTGTGGTTGTCGCCGCCAGCCTTGGAACTGCGGCCGCAGTGGCGGTTTCGGGACTGATCGGCTTCGTCGGCATTATCGTCCCGCATGCCGTCCGGTTGCTCACGGGTTGGAGCTATCGGGTCATCATCCCGCTCTCTGCCTTGTTCGGAGGGGCCTTCCTCGTTGCCGCCGACCTGGTCGCCCGTTCGGTGATGTCGCCTGCCGAGCTACCGATCGGGGTGGTGACCGCCTTTCTCGGTGCGCCCTTCTTCGCCGTGGTGATGCGATCAACCAGGAGAATGCGATGACGGCGCTGTCCCTGCGCGATCTTCGGGTTCGGTACAACGGAACCGAGGTCTTGAAAGGCATCGATCTCGGGGTCGAGCGTGGCGGGTGGCTTGGCTTGGTTGGACCCAACGGGTCTGGCAAGACCACGCTCTTGCGGGCGGTGGTGGGAACGGTCACGGTTCGTGGGGAGGTCGAGATCGGCGGTCGCAATGTCAGGGCGATGAGCTCGGCGGAGCGTTCCCGGGCGATCGCCGCCGTCGCTCAGCGACCGAATCTGCCGGTCGACATGACCGTCTTCGACTACGTGCTACTCGGTCGCACGCCGCATATCTCCTACTTCGGGGTCGAGGGCAAAGCGGACCTCCAGGTGGTGGTAGACGTCCTCGAGCGGCTGGAACTCGGCGCTCTGTCGTTTCGGACGCTCGGTTCACTCTCAGGTGGCGAGTCGCAGCAGGTCGCATTAGCCAGGTCTCTTGCCCAGCGAGCGCCGATCCTGTTGCTCGACGAACCGACCAGTGCCCTCGACGTCGGGCATCAGCAGCAGGTCCTCGAGTTGGTCGACGAACTTCGCCGTGAGGAGTCGCTCACGGTGGTCAGCGCTTTGCACGATCTGACCCTGGCCGCCCAGTACTGCGATCGTCTCGTGCTCCTGGGCGGGGGCGTGATTCGGGCCGCCGGCGATCCCCGGGAGGTTCTCACCGTCGAGAACATTCGCAGCCTCTACGGGGCCTCGGTCCGGATCATCGAACTCGGTGGGGGAGAGGTGGCAGTCGTTCCGCGGCGCCAGGATCGCCAGAATGGCACCGTGGACCTTCCCGGGGGGATTCCTTGAGGCCAGAACACACACGACTCTGGGCGATGAATCAACTGGACAGCCCCGGCCCCAATCATGGAGACACCGAGATGTTTACATTTTGACTATTAGAGCCTATTCTTCTCTGTAATGTCAAAATGTAAAAGAACGTGTCCAAAACTCGAGACCTGATTCACCGCACGCTCGAAGCCCGCGACTCGGTCACCATGGCCGAGCTTCTGGAGGCCACCGGGCTGACGCGCCCGGCCGTCCTGTATCACCTGCGTGCTCTCATGGACGCTGGTGATGCCGAACTCGTTGGACCGAGTAGGGGGCGCTCCGTCAGATACCGCAGTCCATACGACCATCGTTGGGAAGTCCCTCTCGACGAAATGGTGGCCGAGCACCGGCTTTGGAACGATCTCCGGGCTGATTTGCTGGACCAGGACTCATCGGTTGGGGCCAGGGGGATACACGAATACGTGTTCGGAGAAATGGTTAACAACGTTCTCGACCACTCCGGCTCACAGAACCTGACTATCACCCGTCGCGCGACGGGTAGGTCTGTCGGAATCTCGGTCCAGGATTATGGAGTCGGGATCTTTCAGCACATCGCCGACATGGAGGGACTGGCCGATCACCACGCCAGCCTGCTGCGGCTCCAGAGCGGTACCTACACAACCGACCCCGACAACCACACCGGCCAAGGCATCTTCTTCTCAGCCCGGGCAGTCGACCACTTCAGCATCGGGTCAGGAACACTGGCCTGGCAAGTCGACAACGTGGCTGGTGACTCAACTGTCACTCGCATCAACGCCGTGCCCGGGACGATCGTGCGGTGGACGCTCGACTCAGCAACGACCAGATCCCTCCCCGCCTTGTTCGAGTACTACAGCCGCGTGGACGATGATGGCATCCCGCAGTTCACGGTGACCTCTATTCCAGTGAGTGTCGCTGCGGCAACCGACAACTACGCAACCAGATCCGCTGCCCGTGAACTTCTGGCCGGCAAGCAACAGTTTCGGGTGATCATCCTCGACTTCGCCAATGTCGAGAACATTGGCCAGGGATTCGCCGACGAAGTGTTTCGCGTCTACCGAACCCAGAACCCGACCGTGACCATTGAGCCGGTCCACATGAATGAACAGGTGGCGTTCCTGGTCGACCAGGCGCGTGGGATGTGGTCCGACCGCTGATCACGAGGGCCTGGCCATCAGTGGTCTGCCGCGAATCAGAGAGGGGACTGCAGACAAACTCGACCGTCTTCGCACTGTAATCTATTACAAACCTCTTGTTTCTGTCGTTCGATTTGCTAAAATCGAACATATGTTCGACAGCGAGCGTGAAGCCATACCGATGGATTTGGACCAGATAGAACCCGGTCCTTTCCTGGCTGCCGTTTTGAATCGGACTGAAGTGGACCGATTGTCCGGCCACGATCGAGTGGTGGCGTTGAAGGCTTTCCAGCGGATGGCCTCGCACTACCAAGCCCAGACTTTTCAGGCGATGGCTTCGATTTCGGATCTCATGCACGATCTGGATGACGATTTCGAGCTGGCTCACCGCTCTGCTGCCACTGAGATTCGGGCTGCCCTGATGTTGACTCGTCGGGCAGCCGAGACAGAACTCGACCTGGCATTAGACACCCGGCAGCGCCTTCCGCAGGTATGGCAGGCCCTAGCTCGAGGTGACATCGATGTGCGCAAAGCGCGAGTGATTGCTTCGACCACCAGCCATCTGAATGAGTATGTCGCTCGGATTGTGGCCGGTCGGATTGTCGCAACAGCGCCGATGTTGACCACCGGCCAGCTACGTGCGGCCATCGCCAAACTGTGTTTGGAAGCCGATCCCGAAGACGCAGAACGGGTCTATGAGGAGGCGGTTGAGGATCGGCGGATCGTCCTGGAAGCCAATCCCACCGGGACGGCCGAACTGCGAGGGATGGACTTGCCTCCCGATAGAGCTGTGGCAATCAGTCGACGGATCAACCGACTAGCTCGTCGGCTCAAGACCAAAGGAGAGGCACGGTCGATGGACCAGCTGCGGGCTGATGTCTTCCTGGAATTGCTCGAAGGCTCTTCCGGCGGGGTTGTCGGAGGTGCCGGCAGGGGAGTGGTGGACATTCAGGTTGATCTCGAAACACTGATGAACTTGTCCGATTCTGCCGGCGACCTGGCCGGCTATGGCCCTGTGGTGGCCGACATCGCCCGCCAGGTCACGGAACGGCAGAGGCTTGGCACCTGGCAGTTCACAGTGACCGATCCTGATTCCGGGCGGCCAGTCCATACCGGCACCACGCGGCGTCGCCCGGCAGCAGGGCAACGGAGGCACGTTGAGGCCCGCAATCGCACATGCGTCTTCCCGGGTTGTCGGATGCCGGCAATCGACAGCGATCTCGACCATCGCGTCCCCTGGTCGGAAGGTGGGGCCACTGAAACCTGCAACCTGGCGTCTCTTTGCCGTCACGATCACTGCAATCGGCACCACTGTGGGTGGAGCTACGAACCTCTCGCCAATGGCGACTTCCGCTGGACCAGCCGACTTGGGCACGCATACACCACCAGCGGCAGGCCACCTTAGGTAGAAGAGCGACTTGCTCTCTTTCCCGAAACGACCTCCTCTATCTCAGAGGATCTCTCGGAGCCGAGAAAGCAACGAAACGATCTGCCTAGGTCGGGTGCGGCCTGTGGATAGCATTCACTCATATGAGGATCTGGATTCTGGGCCTATCGACGTTGGTATTTGCGGCGTGCAGCGGAACGGCGACGACCACTGTGACCGCAACCCCGACGACCCCGGCGGCGGGCACCGCGATCACCCGGCCGGAGGTCGCCCCGACGTCCACCACTACCCAGGATTCTGTCGGCCCATCGCTCCCGTCGACATCCACGGCCGGCGCCGCGCTCATGCGATCGGTTGAGGTGACTATCCCTGCTGACGGCCTCGATCTGGTCGGGACACTGCGACTGCCGGCCGGCGAGCAGCCTGCACCCGCAGTCGTGCTGATCCACGGCAGCGGTCCCCAGAGCCGTGACACGCCACTTCCGGGTCAACTGAACATGGCGTTCGGCTTTGAGATACCGGTGTTTGCAGAAATCGCCGCGGCTCTCCAGGAGAACGGGTTGGCGGTTCTGACCTACGACAAACGAAGCTGCGGTCCCTTCAATGGCTGCGCAGACAACGACTACCCATTGCCGGCTGGGGATCTGACGGTTGAGGTATTCATGAATGACGCCAAGGCGGCGGTCGATTTCCTGCGACAACGTACGGAGGTCGAGGCGAGCAGCATCAGCATCATCGGCCACAGCCAGGGTGCACAGTTCATCACGCTGATGCTCGAAGCGGATCCTGATTTAGCCGGCGGGATCATGCTCGCCGGCCCATACCGCTCGATTGACGAGAGCATCACAGCCCAACTCGATTTCACCGTTGACTTGCTCGGGCAGTTCGGGATGGACGAGGCAGAGGCGCTGGCCTCACCCTCGGTATCGTCGCTGGTGGACATGGTCAACGGGTTGGCCGATATCCGATCCGGAAGCGATGACCCGGTGGCCGGTGTTAGCGCAGGCTTCTGGCGGAGTTGGTTCGACCTGCACGAGCGTTCACTGTCGGCGGCGTTCCGGATGACACAACCCCTTCTGGTGATCAACGGCGAGCTCGACTGGAACGTCGCCCCGACCGAAGCGCAAGCTTGGGCCGAGTACCTCGCCGGCGTCGATGCGGAATACGAGGTGCAAATCCTCCCCTGTGTAACCCATGCCCTCAACTGCGTATCTGAATCCGACCCGACCGCCATCACACCGTCAGACATCGGTAGGGCCGTCGCTCCCGAGGTCATCGACGCCATCGTCGCATTCGTCAACCGGTGATCAGGCGGATGATCGGGACCGGTCGGGTCAATCGCATTTTGTAGGTCTGAAAGCCGGAGTTGGCGGCAAGTGCCTTGTTCCAAACGTGCTGATGATCTTCTCCGGTGAGTTCGACCGCAGTGACCTGGCGCCACTTGCCGTCCCAGCGTGCTCGGGCATTCGGGTTGGCACGCAGGTTCAACACCCAGGCAGGGTCGGCGTCCTTCCCGGCGTTCGTGCCGATGATGGCCGGCGTCCCGCTGTCATCGACGTAGGAGATGAGGATCTGGCGTTCCTCGCCGGATTTGCGACCGATCGTGACTAGTTCCAGCACGGGCATCCCGGTGACGCGGCGACCCAATCGGCCACCCGACAAGTTCCATGCGAGCTTATGGGCCTTCCACTGAAGGCGCATCATCTTGCGGTTGTTGTCCTCCACGGTGTCCTTCCCGGCAGCTGTCGCGGATACGCTAGGTGGTCGACGACGGGGTTCTTTTCTGTCCCGGCCCGTGGACTCCCTCCCACCGGGCCGTGGCGATCAGCCGGATAGCGGAACGGTTCGGGTGGGTGGCGCTACGGCAGTGTGAGCGTCCATCGATAGGTGCCGGAACCCATCGCACCCATGAACGGTTGTTCAACCGTGTCGCCATCTTTGAGTTCCATCGTCAGATCGTGGACCGTTGTGGACGATGGGATATCGGTCGTGCTCGACCCGTCCTTACAGGTGACGGTGAGGGAGCCCTCCTGGTAGTAGACCTCGGTCACCTGCATGGTCAAGACTCCGCCGTCACACGATCCCGTGATCGTGACACCAACACTCCCGGATCCCTCCATGACACATTCGTCTCCCATCACGCCGGTCAGTGTGGCGGTCAGGGCTCCCGGTGCGGAGGTCTCCACACCCTGTGAGCCGACGATTAGGACCACCGACCCGGAGACATGTGCCACAAGGTGAGAGCCAGGGGGATCCTGTGAGATGTCGTGGTCGTAGCTCAGGTTGGCGACGATGGCAGGTGTAGGACAGAGGTCGACTGCGCTGGTTGTGGTGACGTCCAGCGTCGTGGTTGTATTGGCCACTGTCGTGGTGGTTGATGGGATCGTCGTGGTTGGCTCCGGCAGAGTGGTGGACGGTCCGGCCCCGACCTGATCCCCATCGCCACAGCCGGCCGCGGTACACGTGACGAGAAGGCAGAGAAGTACACGCCAAAACATGAGATCACCTCACTCATGAAGATTGTGCCAACCTCCCCATCGATTCGGCTAGAGCCATAAGCCCTGATCCTGTCCGACGTGTCAGCCTCGATCGCTACCTGTTTTCTCGCTTCTCGGCCCGGGCGGGCGCCAGGTACTTCCGCAGCCTCAGTATCGCCGGGAGTCCGGCCAGGACGACCCCGGCTCCAACGAGGGCCGTCAACGCGAAACCATCGGCGATACCCTGAGCGGCTGCCGACGTGATATCTGCGGATTCACCGGCGAGCAGTTGGCGAACGACGTCGAGGTCGGGGACCACACGGGCCACCGCCAGCAAGATCACCGATCCGCCCAGCGCCGCTCCAATAGTGAAGCCCTGGGCGCGCGCCACCTGGTGAGCCGCGGTCACTCTGCCCAGTTGGTCGTCGGGAGTTGCGGTGCGGAGCAATGTGAGCCCCGAGTTCGTCGATGTCCCAACGCCGGTGCCGGCGAAGTAGAGGCACACGAACACGAAGGCGGTGGGCAGGTCGAAGGTGACCACACCCCAGAGGCTCACCAGGGCAGGGATCGTGATGCCAAACCCTCCGACCGTGAGTGATGACTCCGCCATTCGACCCATGAGTCGTCCGGAGATGTTGGCGCCGGTCGTCCATCCCAGGGTGAAGAAGAGCACCGACCAGGCGGTGAGGGCCGGTCCGGCCCCGAGAGCTCCTCGCACATAGAGCGGGATGTAGGTCTCGGCGGCGATGGCGCCTGCGACCATGAGGCCGATTCCAAGCGCGAGCCCGGCATACGGCTGGCGAATGAGATGCTCGAGACGCACAATCGGAGCCTCGTGATGCCGGGCATGGCGCACGTACAGCGAGGCTGCGATCGCCACGGCGGCCAGCCAGGCCAGCGAGGTCCAGTCCAGGCGATCGACCGCCATCGCCATTCCGATGGTGACGGTCCCAACCATGGCCGCTCCGAGCCAGTCGACGCGGCCGTCACGCCGACCGGCCGGTCCGGGCAGTACCCGCCACCCCGCCATGAGGGCTGCCAAGCCCAGGGGGAGGTTTACGAGGAATATCCATCGCCAGTTGAGGACGGTGAGCATCAAGGCGGCGATGGCCGGTGCTGCCACGCTCATCACTCCCCACACGGTTGCATTGGCAGCGAAGGCCCTGCCGACCAGATGACGTGGGTAGACGAGCCCGACGGCGGCGATCCCGACGGCCGAGATCATGCCCCCACCGGCGCCCTGCACAATGCGGGCTGCGACCATCAAGTGCATGGTTGGGGCGAGTGCGGCGGCCATGCTCGCCGAGACGAAGATCCCCACCGCCCATCGGAACATCGTGCGGGCGCCCACGCCGTCGACGAGGGGACCTGAGATCGCCGTGGCGATCCCGGAGGTGAGGAGGAAACCGGTGATCGTCCAGGGGAGGAGCCCGACGCCCCCAAGGTCGGCGGCCAATTGCGGGAGTGCCGCGGCAACCGCCAGCCCCTCGAAGGCTACGAGGGCAACCGTCGTGAAGATGGCAATCGAGGCCGGGAGGAGCTGTCGAGAGAGAACGCCGGACGGTTCGGACACGACCCGAGGATAGGACCTCCCCGGCATCCTCCCGTCGTCCCCGGGCCCCCCTCCCCTCGAAGACTCGGGACTCCCCCCGCCCCAGCGGTGGGAGAACGCGTTGTTTCACACGGACACCCGATCGCGTTCCTCCCGAGTGTGGGCGGTGGGGGAACGCCCAGTTTCCTCGCCGCATCCTCTATCGCGTTTCTCTCCCACGGTACGTGGTGGAGATGCCGAGTCCTCGAGGCAGAGGGGGCTTGTGCGCCGGCCCCCCTCCCCTCGAAGACTCGGGACTCCCCCCGCCCCGGCGGTGGGAGAACGTGCTGTTTCGGCTAGGCACCGCGAACGCGTTTCTTCCGGGCCTCGGTGGTGGAAGAACGCCCAGTTTCCTCGCCGCATCCTCTATCGCGTTTCTCTCCCACGGTACGTGGGGGAGATGCCGAGTCCTCGAGGCAGAGGGGGCTTGTGTACCGGCCCCCCTCCCCTCCGGTTGCTCCGCTCCCTTTGGGACTCCCGTCGCCCCGGTGGTGGGAGAACGTGTTGTTTCGGCTAGGTAGCGAAAGTGTCTCTACCGGGGGTCGGTGGTGGGAGAACGCGCAGTTTCCTCGACGCAGCCTCTATCGCGTTTCTCTCCCACGGTACGTGGGGGAGATGCCGAGTTCTCGAGGCAGAGGGGGCAAAACAGCGTTGTTCGGTTCCTACGAATCGAACTCCACGGAGCGGCGGCTGATAGTTCCGTGTTCGAAACCCTCAACGGGGAAACGCGGAGACTCCCCGGGGGCGGCGCCGGCAGCAACGAGAATGGGGCGGTAGTGCTCGGCGCTCGGATGCGAGCGCAACGCCTCGGGGGCGCGCTCACGCCAGCCGATGAGGGAGCGATCGTCCCGGGCGGCAAGTGAATCCGCCACCCAGGTGTCGAACCCCGCTGCATACCCGGGCGGGGTCGGGTCCGAATGGAACGAAGCTGCGCGTATGTCGTGGACCAGGTTGCCCGTCCCGAGGATGAACACACCTTCGTCTCTCAGCGGGGCGAGTTCGCGCCCGAGGTCGTAGAGATGGTCCTCGTCCATGTCGATTGGCATCGAGATCTGCAACACAGGGATCTCGGCATCCGGCCACATCTTCATCAACGGTATCCATGCACCGTGGTCGAGCGGACGAACAGACCGGCGGACCGGCACGTTTCCTGCCAGGAGCTCCTCGACGCGGTCGGCGAGTCCCGGTGCGCCGGGAGCCGGATACTGGAGGTTGTACATGAACTCCGGAAACCCCCCGAAGTCGTAGAGCAGTTCCTCATGGTCGGTTGTTCTTCCGATCGTCACCGGCGTGTCTTCCCAATGGGCAGAAACGACGAGGATCGAGGAGGGGCGGGGGAGTTGTCGCGACCATGCCGACCACGGGGCCGTCCGGCTCTCGCTGGCTACCGACAAAGGGTTGCCGTGTCCGATGAACCCGACGGGCATCCGTTTGCTGTGTATCGAGCTCACTAGTTGCTTGACCCTTCAACTTTATTTGCGATACGGTATCCGGCTATGCATGAAGCGTCAAGTAATGAAGGCGGTCGGTTCGCGCGGTCGACAATCCGCGTGCGGGCCATCCCGGCCGATGGTCGTCGTGTGGGTGGCGGCGGGGACTACGCGCTCTGCGTCTTCGACGACACAATCGCTTCCAGAGCGTCCGCCAGCGCGACGGTCTGATCCTCGGTGAGCGAATCGAAGATCATCGAACGAACATCCGCGACGTGGTGGGGGGCGGCCTCCTCGATGAGGGCCCGGCCGGACGGTGTGAGCGCGGCGTAAGTGACGCGTCTGTCTTCGGAGCAGGGACGCTGTTCGATCAAACCCCGCTCGACCAGCCTGCGCATGCGGTGGGACAGGCGGCTTTGCGACAGGTTGGCTGCTTCAGCTAGATCACTCATGCGCAATGCGTCGTCTGGTGACTCGCTGAGGGCAACCAGGAGCCCGTACTCGACGTGGAGCAGGTCAAATGAACTGAATGTGGATTCGAGCTTGGGAAGCTCAACGAGGACGAGCGTGATCAGTGCTCGCCAAGCTCGCGCTTCGGTTTCGTTCAGCCACTGCGTCATCACCCATGGAGGCTACTTGACGCTTCAATAGACGCGAAACTATGCCTTCGCCTGACCCAGGGTGCTGGCGATTTCCTTCGCCCACACTTCGATCTGGGAGAAATCCCGCCAATCTCCCGCCCGCCCCTGTTTCACCATCGATCTGGCGATGAAACCGGTGGCGTCATCCGGGAGACGTCCACCGAATGTGATACGACCCCGCACATCGAGGCCGGTGGCCAGTTTTTCGACATTGGGAGGGAAGTCCTGCGGATCGTTCGCCTCGTCGTCGCCCAGCGGTCCGGTATGGAAGAGCCAGACGGGGCGGGTGAACGCTGCTCGATTCAGATCCTTCAACAATCGAATCGCCGGTCGGCGCCAGCGCATTGCATAGATGGCGCTTCCGAGCACCACGGCGTCGAATTCCTCGGGGTGTGTCATCTCCTTGGCGTCGCGCAAGGTCACGGTGAATTTCTCGGCCGAGAGCGTGTCTGCGATCCGCTTAGCGATCTCCTTGGTGCCACCCATCTTTGTGCCGTAGGCGATGAGTACATGCACGTGTTGCCTCCTTGGAAACTAGCTCTCAACATCGCGAATCCAGTCGGCGTTGTCCAGAGTCGAACGGACCCACTCAGCGAGAGGGGTCTGGGAGCTGGAGCGGGATGTGCGACCTGCAAGGGTTCTAGGTTTTAGGTTGTGGGTTCTGCTCTGGGCATCACGGAATTGCTGGCCCAACCTATGGCCCAGAACCTACGACTCAGAACCTATGACCCAGAACCTATGACCCAGAACCTATGACCCAGAACCTATGACCCAGAACCTATGACCCAGAACCTTCAAACCGCGCCTCCGACGCCGCCTATTCATATGGCCCATTTCTGACTCGTAACTGACCACAGCCCCTGCCCGATTCCCGAAGTTGTGCCAAGATGCGAGTTGATCACGACAGGAAGGACCCGGAGTGGGACGCGTCGTCACCCTTGACGGCAATGAAGCGGCCGCTTCCGTTGCGTTTAGGACCAACGAAGTCATTGCCATTTATCCCATCACCCCCGCATCGCCGATGGGTGAGCTGTCCGACGATTGGTCGGCGCAGGGCCGCACGAATATCTATGGAACGATCCCAGAGGTCGTTGAAATGCAGAGCGAGGCCGGTGCAGCCGGCACACTCCACGGAGCGCTGCAGGGTGGAGCACTGGCTACCAGCTTCACTGCTTCACAGGGACTCCTTCTCAAGATCCCGAACATGTACAAAATCGCCGGCGAGTTGCTCTCATCCGTCATTCACGTGGCGGCTAGGACTCTGGCGACCCACGCGCTCTCGATCTTCGGCGATCACAGCGATGTGATGGCAACCCGGGCGACCGGCTACTCGTTGCTGGCCTCCTCGTCGGTCCAGGAAGCCCATGACTTGGCGCTGATCGCCCAGTCGGCCACGCTGCAGAGCCGGGTTCCGTTCCTGCATTTCTTCGATGGATTCCGCACGTCCCACGAAGTCGCCAAGATCGAGGAACTGAGCGATGACGACCTGCGGGCAATGCTCGATGACGAACTCGTTGCTGCGCACCGCCTCCGCCGGCTCAGTCCCGACGCTCCCGTTATTCGGGGAACCGCACAGAACCCTGATGTGTTCTTCCAGGCTCGAGAAGCATGCAATCCGTACTACCTGGCAGTGCCGGACATCGTTCAAACGACGATGGATCGGTTCGCCGAGGTGGTGGGCCGCCAGTATCACCTGTTCGACTATGTAGGCGCCCCCGATGCCGAGCGTGTCGTGATCTTGATGGGTTCGGGGATCGGCGCTTCCGAGGAGGCCGTGCAGGCCCTCGTTGATCGCGGCGAGAAGGTCGGCATCGTGAAGGTCCGTTTGTACCGGCCGTTCTCTGCCGAAGCACTCATTGCCGCGTTGCCCGCCAGCACCAAGTCGATCGCTGTGCTGGATCGCACCAAGGAGCCGGGAGCGCTCGGCGAACCGCTCTATCAGGACGTCATTACCGCCATCGTTGAACAGACAGCAGCCGGAAACGTTGCATGGGATCGGTTCCCGCGTGTGATCGGTGGCCGCTACGGATTGTCCTCGAAGGAGTTCACTCCGTCGATGGTTGCCGCGATATTCGCGGAATTGGAGAAGGACGACCCGAAGGTCCACTTCACCGTTGGCATTGTCGACGACGTCACTCATCTCAGTCTCGACGTCACCGAAGAACTCAACACCGAACCCGATGACGTGGTGCGGGCTGTGTTCTTCGGGCTCGGTGCCGACGGAACCGTCGGAGCCAACAAGAACTCGGTGAAGATCATCGGTGAGAACACCGAGCTCTTCGCGCAGGGGCATTTCGTCTACGACTCGAAGAAATCGGGGGCAACCACAGTTTCGCACCTGCGGTTCGGTCCCCGTCCGATCACGTCGACCTACGAGATCACCCGAGCGAACTTCGTTGCCTGCCATCAGTTCAACTTCCTTGAGAAGATGGCCGTGTTGGAGGTGGCGCAGGAAGGGGCGACCTTCCTGCTCAACAGCCCGTTCGAAGCAGATGAGGTCTGGGACAAGCTGCCGCGGGAGACCCAGGCGGCGATCATCGCCAAGAACATCAGCTTCTATGTCGTCGATGGCGTCAAAGTCGCCAGGGAGGTCGGTCTGGGCGGCCGCATCAACACGGTCCTTCAGACTTGCTTCTTCAACCTGGCCGGAATACTTCCGCCCGAGCAAGCCATTGCCGAGATCAAGAAGGCAATCCAGAAGAGTTACGGCAAGTTCGGACAGACGGTGCTCGATCGGAACTTCGCGGCCGTCGACGCGTCGATTGCCGCGCTCCAGAAGGTCGAGGTTCCGGCTGTGGCCGATTCGGACTTCCTGCGGCCGGCTCCAGTTCCGGAGACGGCCCCCGACTTCGTGCAACGGGTGACGGCCATGATGATCGAGGGGAAAGGCGATCTGCTGCCCGTGTCTGCGCTGCCCGTAGACGGAACGTTCCCGACCGGCACGACCAAGTTCGAGAAGCGGTCGATCGCGCTGGACATCCCGATCTGGGATCCGGATATCTGCATCGACTGCGCCAAATGTGCCCTCGTTTGTCCGCACGCGGCAATTCGCATGAAGGTATACGACCCGGCGTTCCTGTCAGGAGCTCCGGATACCTTCTTGTCCAAGGAGTACCGCAGCCGCGAGATGCCCGGCCAACTGTTGACGATTCAGGTGGCGCCCGAGGATTGCACGGGTTGCGGGGTGTGTGTGGATGTCTGCCCCGCCAAGTCGAAGGAAGAGGTCAAGCACAAGTCCATCAACATGATGCCGAAGGACGACCACCTCGACGTTGAGCAGGCGAACTTCGATTTCTTCCTGAGTCTGCCGGAACCCGATCGGACCGAGGTGCGCCTCGACACGGTCAAGGGCAGCCAGATGGCTGAGCCGCTCTTCGAGTTCTCAGGAGCATGTGCCGGATGTGGTGAAACGCCTTACATCAAGCTCATGACGCAGATGTTCGGGGATCGGGTCTCCATCGCCAACGCGACGGGCTGCTCTTCGATCTACGGAGGCAACCTGCCCACCACGCCGTACACGACGAACGCCGATGGGCGGGGTCCGTCCTGGGCCAACAGCCTCTTCGAGGACAACGCCGAGTTCGGACTCGGTCTCCGGCTCGCCCAGGACCAGGCAGTGGAAGATGCCAAAGTGCTCGTCAACCACTTCGCAGGAGAGCTGGGTGATGACTTGGTGGCCGGACTTATCGCCGGAGTCGCAGACATCGACGAAGCGGGGTTGGCGGTCCAGCGGGAACGGATCGGACACGCCAAGAAACTCCTCGCCGACATCGACTCGACCGAAGCACGCCGCCTGCTGGCCGGCATCGACACCCTGGCTCACAAGAGCATCTGGATCGTCGGAGGGGACGGCTGGGCCTACGACATTGGCTTCGGTGGCCTCGATCACGTGTTTGCCTCCGGCCGCAACGTCAACATCCTGGTACTCGACACCGAGGTCTACTCCAACACCGGCGGCCAGGCCTCCAAGGCCACACCGCGCGGTGCGGTAGCCAAGTTTGCAGCGGGCGGGAAGCCGACCGGTAAGAAGGATCTGGGCATGATCGCCCAGGCATACGGCAACGTGTATGTGGCGCAGATCGCGGTCGGCGCCAACAACACGCAGACGGTCAAGGCGTTCGCCGAGGCCGAGGCGTATCCGGGAACGTCGCTGATCATCGCCTACAGCCAGTGCATTGCACACGGCATCGACATGGAAACCGGAATGAGCCACCAGAAAGAGGCCGTCGAGAGCGGCTACTGGCCTCTCTACCGGTTCGATCCGACCGCCGAGGCCGAGGGCAAACGTTCGTTCCACCTCGACAGCCGGGCGCCGAAGATCCCATTCACGGAGTTCGCCATGCAAGAGGCTCGCTACGCCATGCTGGCCAGAACGAAGCCTGAGGAAGCGGAGCGCCTGTTCGGACTTGCACAGGACGACATCAACAATCGCTGGCATCTCTACGAGCAACTGGCGGAGGTGGACCGACTGGTCCCTGAGGAAGAAGAGGAGGAGGTCCAGGCATGAGTGTCGATTTGACGACCAGGTATCTGGGGCTCGATCTGGCCCACCCGATCGTTCCATCCGCTTCTCCGATGACGGGCAACCTCGCTTCACTCCAGCGACTCGAGGAGGCGGGAGCGTCGGCGGTGGTGCTGTGGTCCCTGTTTGAGGAGCAGATCGCGCACGACGAGCAGCAGGCGCTGGCACTTGCCGAGTTGCACGCGGAGAGCTTCGGGGAAGCGGTCGGCGGATACTTCCCGACTCTCGATGACTACAACACCGGTCCCGGCGAGTATCTGAAACTCATCCGCGATGCGAAGGAACACCTCGAGATCCCCGTTATCGCCAGCCTGAACGGGACGTCAATCGGTGGATGGCTCCGCTACGGCAAGCTGATGGAAGAAGCGGGTGCCGATGCGCTCGAACTCAACGTCTACATGATCCCGACGGATCCAGATACGACCGGGGTAGAGGTCGAGCAGCAGTACCTCGACCTGGTCGCCGCACTGAAGGCGTCGATCTCGATTCCTTTGGCGGTCAAGGTCGGTCCGTTCTTCAGTTCCATTCCGAACATGGCGACGAGGTTGATCGACGCCGGTGCCGACGGCCTTGTGCTGTTCAACCGCTTCTATCAGCCCGACATCGATCTCGACGAGTTGGAAGTGAAACCGAACCTCCGGCTCTCGACCTCGGATGAGCTGCGCCTGCCGCTGCGGTGGACGGCGATCCTCAAGGGCCAGGTGCTCGGATCGATGGCAGTTACGAGCGGTGTACACACGGCAGAGGACGTGATCAAGCTGCTGCTGGCCGGTGCGGATGTCACGATGATGGCCTCGGCGCTGTTGCGCCACGGTCCGGAACGGCTCACCGAAGCTCTGGAAGGACTGAGGTCGTGGCTCGAGGTCAACGAGTATGAATCCGTGCGGCAGATGAAGGGATCGATGAGCCAGGCTTCATCGCCCGATCCCGAAGCCTTCGAGCGCGGCAACTACATGAAGACGCTGGTGACCTTCGCCCGACCGATGAGGTAGCCGACCAAGACTTTTCTCCGCAATGCTGTGTATCGAAAACACACCATTGCATTGCGCAGAAACAGTGTGGGGGTCGGCTACTCGAGCGCTGCCCTCACGTTTGCCCAGGTTTCTTCCAGTGCTTCCGGTAAAACCCGGGTGCCAGCGGTGGCGGTCATGAAATTGGTGTCGCCCGACCAGCGCGGCACGAGATGGAAATGGAGGTGATCGGGAATTCCGGCGCCGGCCACCCTTCCCAGGTTGGCCCCGAGGTTGAATCCCGACGGCCGCATGGCGGCGATCAGCGCGGCTTCGGTGTCGCTCGCCAGCTTGATGGGACCACCGGTTCGCCAGTGTGATGGGACCGGGTTGGGGTTCGGTCAGGTCCG
>JARGFH010000064.1 GCA_029210695.1 Acidimicrobiia bacterium | reverse complement strand
CCGGCAGTGCTCACCGGCCAGCAGGCTCAGCCACAAGACTCCCACAACCGCAGAAGCCCCGTAGACCCCCATTAGGTTCCCGGTAGAACGCGCTGTGCCGACACCGGTGGTTCCAGGCCTAGATGGGTGTATGCGGAGGACGTTGCCACCCTGCCGCGCGGGGTCCGCTGCAGTATGCCGATCTGAAGCAGGAACGGTTCATAGGCATCCTCAACCGTCTCCGGTTCTTCGCCGACGGCGATCGCCAGCGTTGACAGGCCGACCGGCCCTCCCCCGAACTTCGTCACGATGGCAGAAATTATCGCCAGATCGACTTTGTCCAGCCCCAACTCGTCGACCTCGAACACCTCGAGCGCCCGAACCGTCGTCTGGTCATCGACGACCCCACCGGCGCGGGCGATCGCATAGTCACGCACACGCGCCAGCAACCGGTTGGCAATCCGGGGCGTTCCGCGACTTCGCCTGGAGATCATCTCTGCGCCACCATCGGTGATCTCGATGCCGAGAATCCCGGCTGAGCGGCGAACGATGACTTCCAGATCAGAAGCGTCGTAGTAATCGAGCTTGTCGACAATTCCGAACCGATCTCGCAACGGCGCGGTGACCTTGCCTTTCCGGGTCGTGGCACCGACGAGGGTGAACCTGGGCAGATCGAGCCGTATCGACTGCGCCGACGGCCCCTTGCCGAGAATGATGTCCAGCTCGAAGTCCTCCATGGCCGGATAGAGCACTTCCTCGACAATCCTCGGCAACCGATGGATCTCATCGACGAAGAACACATCGCCGTGCTCGAGGTTGGTCAACATCGAGGCCAGGTCGCCGGGACGTTCCAGGGCAGGTCCAGACGTGACACGCAGACGGGTGCCGAGTTCGTTGGCGAGGATGGTGGCCAGTGTCGTCTTGCCCAGACCTGGTGGACCGGAGAGCAAAACATGATCTAGTGGTTTCTCGAGTTGTGAGGCGGCCTCAATGGAAATGGAGAGACGCTCTTTGAGCTTCGCCTGGCCTACGAAGTCGATCAGGCGACGAGGCCGGAGGCTCTGCTCTGTCACCACTTCTTCTTCACCGATAGGGTCGGCCATGAGCATGCGTTCTTCCCTCATTTGTGCCGCCCCAGTGCTTTGAGCGCCATCCGGAGTTGCTCTTGCAGCGGCAGGTCTGCCGGGATGTCCGGAATGACTTCACGGATCTCAGCCGCGCCGTAGCCCAGTCCTTCCAAGGCTTCACGCACGCGTCCGGGTCCAGAGTCGCCACCTAGTGAGACGACGTCGGCATCCACGAGTCGCGGCTTGAGTTCGAGCAGGATGCGCTGGGCGCTTCGTTTGCCGATGCCGGGAACCACCGTCAGTGCATCGACGTCTTCGTTGCCGACCGCCCGATGGAGTTCCTCGAGGCGCATGCTGCCGAGAATCGCCATCGCCACCTTGGGCCCGATCCCCGATGTGGCGAGCAGCAGCCGGAACATATCGCGAGACGGTTCATCCAGGAATCCGTACAGGGTCATCGCGTCCTCGCGTACGTGAAGGTGCGTATGGAGGACGACCGGTTCGCTCAACCCTGGCAATGAACTCAGCGTCTGTGGAGTTACTGCGATCTCATACCCGACCCCTCCGACATCGAGGATCATGCCTTCGCTGCGGCGCCCCACGATGGTCCCGCGTAGCCGGCCGATCATCCGGACAACCTACCGGCCAGCCGGTATGCCTGAAGGTGGCACAGTGCCACGGCCAGCGCATCCGCCGCATCCGCAGGAGTCGGTAGCTCATGCAGGTCGAGACGCTGCATCACCATCCGTTGAACCTGCTTTTTGTCGGCCCTGCCGTATCCCACCACTGCCGACTTCACCTGGGTCGGTGTGTATTCATGGACGGGCAGTCCGGCCGTGGCTCCGGCCAGCAGAGCTACGCCGGAGGCGCGACCCACTGCGATCGATGTCTGGAGGTTCCGGTTGGTGAAGACCTGTTCGATCGCCATGGCATCTGGGTGGTGCTCCTCGATGACCTCGCTGAGATCCCTGTGTAACTCCAGCAGACGCCGTTCGATAGCGTCGCCGGTCGCAGTTCGGATCACACCAAAGGTGCGCAGACGGAGGCCGTCGGCGGTCCGAGTAACCAGTCCATAGCCGGTGGTAGTGAGTCCGGGATCGATACCCAAAACGAACATATGTACGGGATTGTACCCGGCAGTCCGGACGGAATCACGCTTTGTCGCCGGGCCCTCCCTGCAGGGATCGGCGTGCGGCTACTGGCTGAGCGCGTCCATCACATCGTCCGGAATGTCGAAGTTGGCGTAGACATCCTGGACGTCGTCGAGGTCTTCGAGTGCGTCGATGAGGCGCAACACCTTGCCGGCGGTTTCCCGCTCGAGCGGCACGGTCGTGCTGGGTAGCTGGGTCACGTCTGCGGATTCCACCTTGACGCCGGCCCCCAGGAGAGCCTTCTCGATAACCGGCATGTCGGAGGGGCGGGTTATGACTTCGAAGGCCCCGTCTGCTTCGCGGACATCTTCGGCGCCGGCGTCCAACGCCGTGAGTATGACGGCCTCCTCGTCGCCCATGGCGATTATGAATCCTTTTTGGTCGAAGAGGTACCCGACAGAGCCGGGTTCACCCAGGTTGCCATTGTTCCTTGTCATCGTCGCCCGAATGTCGGAACCGGCCCGGTTGCGATTGTCGGTCAACGCGTGGATATAGACGGCGACTCCTCCCGGCCCATAGCCCTCGTACCAAACCTCGGTGAAGTCGACCGCGTCCGCTCCCTCACCAGACCCGCGTTTGAGTGCCCTGTCGATGTTGTCGTTGGGCATCGAAGCGGCTTTGGCCTTGGCGATAGCCGTCGCCAGCGTCGGGTTCATCGCCGGGTCGCCGCCACCGTGACGGGCGGAAGCCTCGATGGCCTTGGCGAGTTTGGCGAACAACTTCCCCCTGGCCTCGTCCTGCCTGCCCTTCCTGTGTTTGATGTTGGCCCATTTGGAGTGGCCTGACATCAGTCTCCCTTCCGCATGCTCAACACCATCTCGTGGATCCGCACGTCGTCTGTGAGCTCCGGATGGAACGCACTAGCCAGGATATTTTCTTGCCGGACCATGACGACCTGACCATCGTAGGTCGCCAGCACCTCCACGTGCGGCCCCACCTTGGAGACTTGCGGGGCCCGAATGAACACACCGAGATACGGCGCTTCGAGGCCCTGCACCTCGATGGGTGCCTCAAACGAGTCGTTCTGGCGTCCGAAAGCGTTTCGTTCGACGATCACATCGAGGCATCCCAATTGCGGCGGACCCTCTTTGACCGTTCCGGCGGCCAGGAAGATGAGCCCCGCGCAGGTACCGAACGTGGGGAGCCCGCCGTCGACGACCTCGCACAATGGGTCGATCAACCCGTAGAGGATGGCCAACCGGCCGATCGTGGTCGATTCCCCGCCAGGGATCACCAGAGCTGAGATGCCGTCGAGATCCGCCGGCCGGCGAACCTGTCGAGAGATCGCCCCTGCGCGTTCCAGGCTCTGCTGATGTTCCCGAAAGTCGCCCTGGAGGGCGAGAACACCGACCGGGCCCATCCTCACCAGCCTCGTTCGGCGAGCTTGACCTCGAGATCGGCGATCTCCTGGCCGGGCATAGCCGCACCGAGGCCCCGTGACACCTTGATGAGTTGGTCCGGATCGTTGGCATAGGTGGTTGCTTCAACAATCGCCTTGGCCCGTGTCGATGGGTCGGAGCTCTTGAAGATTCCGGACCCGACGAACACACCGTCGCATCCGAGCTGCATCATCAGGGCAGCATCGGCAGGCGTAGCCAGGCCTCCAGCCGCGAAATTCACAACGGGGAGTTTGCCCGTCTCGGCGATTTCCTGGACCAGATCAAACGGAGCGCCGAGGTCGCGCGCCGCCGCCATGAGCTGTTCCGGGCTCATCGAGGCCAGCGCCCGGATCTCATTCGTCACCCGCCGCATGTGCCGAACGGCTTCCACCACGTTGCCGGTGCCGGCTTCGCCCTTTGTGCGGATCATCGCCGCCCCCTCACCGATGCGGCGAAGGGCTTCCCCCAGATTGCGGGCACCACATACGAACGGAGTCGTGAACGCCCACTTGTCGATGTGGTGCTCCTCGTCGGCCGGGGTCAGTACCTCGGACTCGTCGATGTAATCGACGTCCATGGCCTGCAATATCTGTGCCTCAACGAAATGTCCGATACGCACCTTGGCCATGACAGGAATGCTCACGGTCTCCATGATCTCTTCGATCATCGCCGGATCCGACATGCGGGCCACACCACCGTCGGCCCGAATGTCGGCCGGAACCCGCTCGAGCGCCATCACCGCAACAGCACCTGCGTCCTCGGCGATCCTGGCGTGCTCGGCGTTGACGACGTCCATTATCACGCCGCCCTTGAGCATCTCGGCAAGGCCTCGCTTGACTCGATCGGTACCACGTTCCACGGTGTGACTCCTTTTCTACCGATTCTACTGCCAGCCGAGGCTGCGGCCGATTGGGGTGAGTTCGATCCATACATTCCCCGGGGCCAGGGGAATCGGTTGTCCGGTCGCATCGAGGATGCGGAAGAACCCATCTTCGCTGCCGCGCTCCCAGGTTCCCCGGATGGCAACCCCATCGCGAAACACAAACGCATCGCCGTTGCCGTTGACCTGGTAGTCGGGCACCGCGTTGCCTGCGGAGTCCGTCCTGCCCGTATCGATCTGGCGTACGACCAGAACGATTACGTTGCTCGCCACGATCTCCTCGCCGGAGTCATCAACGTGGGCGACGTCGCCGTGGAAACGGAGGAATCCGTTATCGGCGGATGACCATCGATACGTCGGATTGGTCAACGGTGAGAGCGAGAGATTCACCGTCAGCGCCTGCTCGCCCTCCGGTGCTGTCTCGTCGAACCGGAACCAGATGTCCCCCGTCGTCTCGTCACCCAGTTCGAGAGCTACCTCCGGGTTCAGCATCAGGTCGTACGGTGCGGGCCGGTCAGGGTCGCGACCGTAGGCGGCGCTGCCGAGTACAGGATCCCCGGCGTCCACTGCCACCCGGCGTATGGCCTCGACATTGGCGGCCACGCCGCCCGAGTGTGCGAAAACCACACCAAATGGCGCAATGAGCTTCGGGTCAACTTCTCGGGCGCTCCGAATCGGCCCGATCTCGATGGGGATTTCCGACTGGAAGAAGGCCAGGAAGCGGGCCACGCCGCCCTCGACGAGGACCTCGATGACCATGTCTGCTTCGGCGATTCCGGTTTGAGGCCGGGAAGAAGAGCTGTTGTCGATTTTGGCGACGAGGATGGGTGCCGTTGGGACTGCCTCTGCATCGGCCACTCCGGTCAGCGGCCAGATCTCCCCCGCCGGCCCGACCGTTGTGGTCGTAGTCCCGGGTTGCGATGTTGTGGTCGTGTCGACCTCAGAGGTCGAAGTGGTCGTGGAGGCAACGCTCACCGGTTCGTCATCACCCCCGGTGAGAAAGAGCACAACGACGAGTAGGACCAGCACCACGGCCGATCCACCTCCAATGGCGAGTTGTTGCTCTCTGGACAGGTTCTTGAAGCGTTCAATGAGTTGTTGCATAGTCCTGGGAAGAGGAGAGGTCAGTGGCCGCGTACTGCGGATTCGTAGGTCTGCATGTACGCGGGGAGAACTGTAGTCCAGTCGAAGGTTTGCGAACGCCGCACCGCATGCTGCCCTGCCTCCCGCGTTTGCGCCGCATCGAGCAGCAGATCGATGACCGCCTCGGCTAGGTCCGTGGCGTTCCCGCGGGCGAAGTATCTGACCGCCGCGTCCCCGACCGCCGTGAAGGCCGGCAAATCCGAGGCGACAACAGCACAACCGGCGGCCATACCCTCGAGCAACGTGATCCCGAAGCTCTCGCCACCGAGATTCGGTGCGACGAAGATCGCGCTTTCCGCCAGGCGATCTGCCTTGTCCTTCCCATCGACCCGCCCGAGAAAGCGAACACCATCGGTTCGATCCGATCTGTAGGTGCCGATCACATCGAGTTCGGCATCCGGTACCGCATTTGTGATGGCAGGCCAGGCAGCCAGCAGTACATCGAGACCTTTGCGCGGCTCGTCGCGGCCGAGGAACGCCACCCGGTGGGGGTCTTTCTTCACGTCCGGCCGGTACTCCGCAGTGTCGATGGCATTGGGGATGATGGTGACATCCGGGAGAAACGGCCGCACTGCAGAAGCAGCGACCTCGCTCACCGCGGTCGCAATCGACAGGTTCTTCGCTATTCGCCCCGCAACCGGACGCAGGCGGCGATAAGCGCCTCGAACCAGAGAAGACGGATCGGCATGAAAAGTCCCGACGATTGGAATCCCGCTCCTGCCCAACAAGGCCCAGCCGATCACCGGCACGAATGGTTCGTGGAGGTGCACCACGTCAGCTCCCTGCACAGCTGTCGCTGCTCTCCGCAGGATCGACGGCTGGAGGCCCAGCGGAGCGCGTGAACCGTTGACGGGAATAGAGATGCCGCGTCCCAACAAGCGGGAGCCGAGCGGTCCGCGGCGGCCCGGTCCGACCGCCCAGGCATCGACACCTTGGTCTCCGAGACGTTTGGTCAGTTCAATGACCTGGTTCTGCACACCGCCCGGCGCATCGAGGGCATAGGGCGAAACGACTGCGACCTTCACGAGATTTCCCGATCGGACGGCCAGTTCGGTTGGAGAAGATGCCACTGCTCCGGCGCCCGACGTATCAACGCCTCGAAGGCGGCGGCGAGTTCTCGTACGCCCCCTGCCACCCGTTCGTCCATGCTGCCTTCCGACGGGATGTCGATTGGTCGGCCGACGATGATGTGGTGGCCGCGCCCGTCCCGAAAGTACGTGCCAACCGGGATTACAGGGGCACCGGTGCGAATACCGATGCTGATCGCCCCGCCGGGCAACGTCGTCATCTCGCCGAAGAACTCCACTTCGACCCCGCGTCCGTTCAGATCCCGATCGCACAGAAGGGCGATCGCGCCGCCTCGACCAATCACGGCCAGCAGCTTTTTGAAGACTTCGCGGCTCCCGTCTGCAAGAACGATTTGGATCCCGAGCATGTTGCGGAGTTTGATGAACCAGTCGACCAGGCGCCGGTTGCGGAGATTCTCGGCCACTGCCATGAGCTCGATGTGTTCACTCTGAGCGATGGTTCCCGCCACTTCCCAGTTGCCGAGATGCGGCAGAGCGAATACGACTCCGGCCCCGGCATCCCGGGCGGCCAGCACCCGATCGAGGCCATCGACCGTTATTCGCTCCCTCGCCTCGCCGGCACGCCGCGGGCGCATCCACAACGCCTCGGCCCAGTAGCGGCCGTAGGCCGCGTACATCCGGCGCGCCTTGCGCTCAGCAGACGCACCCGCACCGAGCCTCTCCATGTGGCGAATGGCCATCTGCTTTTTGTCCCCGGCCACCAGCCAGGCAATCCAGCCACCGAGGTGGCCGAGATGCACTGCGACGCGCTCGGGAAGTATCGCCAGGATGCCGGCGGCGAACCGCAGCGTCCAGTAGACCGTTAAGCGTTTCAACCTTCGAGACGTTGCCACACCAATGCGAACCGTTGTGCGACGGTCATCCAGGTCAGGGCGGCCATGACCCACAACATAACGGGGACGAAGTTGAAAGCCAGCCCGGCTGTGTACAAGATCACGCGTTCCGCTCGACCCATGAGCCCTCCGCGACCGTCTGCTCCCACAGATTCCGCCCGAGCGCGGAGATACGACACCAGAAGTGAGGCTCCCAGGTTGAGGACGCAGAGCAACGCCAGGACCGCGTTGTCGGAGGTGGCCAGCGCATTGTGCGACACCGCGAAGGCAAGGCCCGCCCACATAGCGGTTTCACCCAGGCGATCCGAGACCGAGTCGAGGAAGGCGCCGCGTTTGGATGCCTTGCCCGAGAGGCGGGCTACGGTCCCGTCGAGCCCGTCGAGAGCCGAGCCGAGCAAGGCCATGGAGGCACCCAGAACGAAATGTGAAAACCCGACTACCACCGATCCGCCGACCACGAGGCTGAGGCCGACGATCGTGACGGCCATCGGGGTGAACCCCGCAGCAACGAGGACACGGCCGATCGGATCGAGATATCGCTCGACATGGCCTCTGGCTCGTTGCTCGATCATATGGAGGCTTTCCCGGGAGGCGCCCAACGTAGCAGGAATCCGCGCTGGTCACCGCAACTAGTATGCGCCCGAACCCGAGCAACGAGGAGGTCGTGTGGTTCCCGAGAGAATCCGCAACGTGGTGCTGGTTGGACATGGCGGCGCCGGGAAAACGAGTCTCGCTGAAGCACTCCTTCATGTCACAGGCACCACCACCCGGGTTGGACGTGTCGAAGACGGCACCACGGTCACCGATTTCGAACCCGAGGAGACAGAACGCCAGATCTCCTTGAACGTCGCGGTGGCCTCTTGTGAATGGAAGGGCCACAAGATCAATATCCTCGATGCCCCCGGGTACGCCGACTTCATCGGCGATGCTCTTGCAGCCCTCCGGGTCGCCGACATGGCCATCTTCGTCGTGTCCGCCGTTGACGGAGTCGAGGTCCAGACCGAAGCTTTGTGGAGGGCCGCCTCAGAAGAGCACATACCGCGGGTCGTATACATCAACAAGCTCGATCGGGAACGGTCGTCATTCCAGCGAACCCTCACCCAGCTCAGCGAAGCCTTCGGAAAGCGCATCGCCCCTATTCAGCTGCCCATCGGATCTGAACAGGACCTCAAGGGGATCGTGCGGGTCGTTTCCAACCGGGCTTTCGGATACGACGGCGGGTTCATCGCATCCCAGGTCGATCTCCCCCCCGAATTGGCCGACGCGGTCGCAGCAGCACACACCACGCTCATCGAAGCCATCGTCGAGACGGACGACGAGATGCTGGAACGATATTTCGAAGGCCAGGAGCCGACCCGCGATCAGATCATCGCCTCCGTACATTCAGGCATGCTCGAAGCGGAAATCTTCCCGGTCCTGTGCGGCTCGGCCACCGGCTTGATCGGCATCGACACCCTCGCCGACTTCATCGTTGAATTCGGCCCGAATCCACTGGAGCATTCTGCGCCTCCGATGGAGGAGGGGGAACTCGTCGTCTCTGCCGAGGGGCCTGCGACCGCTTACGTATTCAAGACACATTCCGACCCCTACGTCGGTCGGATCTCGTTGTTCCGTGTCTTCTCAGGTTCGGTGATGGCCGACGACAACCTCGACAACGCCACCAGAGGCGGTCACGGCCGCATGCACAACCTCTTCTTCATGCAAGGCAAGGATCACCACGATGCCAGGGAGGTCACAACCGGGGACATCGCCGCAGTCGCCAAACTCGATTCCCTTCTGGCGGGCGACACACTCGTTACCCCGGGCGCCGGTATCCGCATCAAGCCGGTCAGCTTCCCGGCCCCTGTCATGTCACTGGCGGTCTTCCCAAAGTCCTCACAGGACGAGGACAAGCTGTCGGGTGCGCTGCAGAAGATGGTTGAAGAGGATCCGACACTCTCCGTCGAACGCCGGCCCGAGACCCATGAGACGGTGCTGTCTGGACTCGGTGACGCACACCTGGATGTGACGGCAGCCCGGATCAATCGGAAGTTCGGCGTTGAGATCGACACTGCCACCCCGACTGTTCCGTATCGCGAGAGCATCACCGCGTCGACCGAGGCCGAAGGGAAACACAAGAAGCAGAGCGGCGGTCGTGGGCAGTTTGGCGTTGCCTTCGTGAAGTTCGCTCCACTCCCTCGCGGTGCCGGGTTCGAGTTCATCAATGCGACCAAAGGTGGATCGGTTCCCCGCCAATTCATCCCCGCAGTGGAAAAAGGGGTCCAGGAGGCCCTAGTGAAAGGTCCACTCGCCGGGTACCCGGTCGTCGACGTCCAGGCCACTCTTTATGACGGTAAGTACCACTCCGTCGACTCGGATGAGATGTCGTTCCGGATGGCAGGCATTCTTGCCTTCCGGGCCGCAGCTCCGAACCTGGGAGCAATCATCCTCGAACCCATCATGGAGGCGAGGATCAGAGTCCCGGAGGAATACATGGGTGACGTGATAGGCGATATCAACGCAAAGCGTGGCCGCGTGCTCGGTATGGACTCGGATGACTACCTGCGGGTGGTCACCGCTGAGGTGCCGTTGGGCGAGATGCAGCGTTATGCGGTCGATCTCCGGTCGATGACCGGGGGCCGCGGGTTCTTCGAGATGAAGTTCACACGGTACGACGAAATGCCAAGTCAGGAAGCCCGGAAGGTGATCGACGCGGCCCGGGAGGATGAGTCCTAGCGGACCGCAGCAAAGGAGATGGACATGGACGAGGCCTTTCTCAGAATCGGCGATCGAGAGATCACTTTGCCGGTCATCACCGGTACCGAGGGGGAAGTGGCGATCGACATCAACAAGCTGCGGGGACAGACGGGGATCGTGACTCAGGACAAGGGATTCGCCAACACGGCGGAAGCTCTGAGTTCCGTCACGTTCCTCAACGGCGAAGAGGGCATTCTGCGTTATCGGGGCTACCCGATCGAGCAGATCGCCGACACGGCCTCATTCCTGGAGGTTGCCTACCTCCTCCTCTACGGCGAAATGCCGACTGCGGCAGATTACGAGAAGTTCACCAACGACATCACCCATCACACGATGGTGCGCGAGGACATGAAGCATCTGTATGAGGCCTTCCCGTCTGATGCGCATCCGATGCAGATGCTGGCTTCGGCGGTGTCGGCGCTGGCGACCTTCTACCCGGATGCTCTGGATCCGACCGATGAGGCTGCGATTGACATAAGCGCCAAGCGTTTGATCGCCAAGATGATCACGCTGGTGGCCTGGGGCTACAAGTATGGATTGAGTCAGCCGTTCCAGTATCCACGCAATGATCTCGACTACTCGTCGAACTTCCTGCACATGATGTTCTCGTATCCGACCGAGCCGTTCCAGGTCGATCCGGTCATCTCGAAGGCACTCGATGTGCTCCTGATCCTGCATGCCGACCACGAGCAGAACTGTTCGACGTCGACGGTGCGCATGGTTGGTTCGTCACAGGCCAACCTGTTCTCGTCGGTTGCTTCGGGTATCCACGCCCTGTCTGGTCCGCTCCACGGTGGAGCCAACCAGCAGGTGGTTGAGATGCTGGACGAGATCATCAAGGGTGGCGGCGATGTCGAGCAGTTCATCGCCAAGGCCAAGGACAAGGATGACCCGTTCCGGTTGATGGGGTTCGGTCATCGTGTCTACAAGAACTTCGACCCCCGGGCCCGGATCATCAAGAGCTATGCGGGTGATGTGCTCGACAAGCTCGGCAAAGACGACCCGATGCTCGATGTTGCCAAACAACTCGAAGAGGTTGCCCTATCGGACGAGTACTTCGCAGAGCGCAAGCTCTACCCGAATGTCGACTTCTACTCGGGCATCATCTACAAGGCGATGGGTTTCCCCGTCGATATCTTCACCGTGTTGTTTGCCATCGGCAGGCTGCCGGGCTGGATCGCCCAATGGAAGGAAATGCGGTTCGATCCCACCACCCGTATCGGCCGTCCACGACAGATCTACGTCGGAGAGAACGAACGCAAGCTCGTACCGATGGACCAGAGGTAGAAACAGGTCATAAGTTCTAGGTTCTAGGTTCTTGCGAGAAGGCGGCTCCACAGGGGGCCGCCTTCTCGAACTCAGAACCTACAACTCAGGACCTATAACCTCTTCGAAGGGCTCTCCCCGTAGCTCGCCGGTCACCGCATCGAGGAGCACGAGTCCTCGCTTTGACGGAGGGTTGTCTGCGGAATAGAGCAACACGTTCCAGGTCGGTCGGGAACGCCAACCCTCAAAACGGACGGCTCCCGACGAATGGCCAACCGGAAACGAGACAGACCTCGCCGCCGTCTCCAGTGCCTCGGAGTCCCGTACTTCCAAAGGCCAGGCCGTCAGCATGTGCCAGCCGGCCAGTCCCACCAAAGAAGCGGCAACTATCCACATGCCCGCCGGCAACCCCGACATTGCCCCGCCTGCGGCGAGCATGCCGGCCCCCAAATACACCCAGGCCGAGAGGCGTCGGCGGCGCGGAGAAGGGAACTCATACGGGCCGAGGGCCCAGGAGTCGAGGTCCTCGGGTACTGACTCGGCGTCAGCCGTCTCTTTCGGGATGTGAATGCCGGCCGGTTCGCGATCGGTCATCGCGGCGCCGCCGCCAATTGCTTCAGTTCGTCGAGCGCGTCCGCGATACCGATGCCGCGCCGTTCATGCTCATCTCCTCTGAGCCGGAGACCGACCGTTCCGTCTTCCACGTCCGAGTCACCTACGACGAGCACAGCAGGAGTCTTGTGGGTAATCGCCCGGCGAATCTTCTCGCCGACGGTGTCGTCTGCCTCGTCGACTTCGACCCGCAAGCCGACCTCGCCCAGCGCGGCAGCCACCTCCCTGCCGTAGCCGATGTGGCGATCGGCGACCGGGACGATCGCTGCTTGAACCGGCGCGAGCCAGACTGGAAACGCTCCGGCATAGTGCTCCACCAGAATGCCGACGAACCGCTCAATCGACCCCATGAGAGCGCGATGGATCATCACCGGCCGCTCCCGGGTGTTCTCCGCTGAGGCATACAGCAGGTCGAAATTCTCGGGCTGCCCGAAATCGACCTGGAGCGTCGAGAGTTGCCAGCGGCGACCGATTGCATCACGCACGTGCACATCAATTTTCGGCCCGTAGAAGGCGCCTTCACCCTCTGCAATCTCAAACGGTAGGCCGGCGATTTCGAGGGCTTGCTGGAGGGCGGCCTCAGCCTTGTCCCAGGATTCGTCCCGGCCGACGTACTTCTCCGGCCTGGTGGAAATGTCGGCTTCGAACTCGTCGAACCCGAAGTCCCGCAGCACCATCAGCGTGAAACCCAGCAGATTCTGTAGTTCGTCGCCAAGTTGTGACTCCATTGCGAAGATGTGACTGTCGTCCTGGGTGAATCCGCGAGCTCGGAGGAGGCCGTGGACCACGCCGGAACGCTCGTACCGATAGACGGTGCCGAGTTCAAAGAGACGGAGCGGCAGTTCCCGATAACTGCGTCCGTTGCTCTTGAAGATCAGAATGTGGAACGGGCAGTTCATCGGCTTCATCCGGTACTCGGTCTGCTCGTCGAGCAGCATGCCGGGGTACATCCCCTCGGCGTAGAAGTCGAGATGCCCGGAGGTTTCCCACAGCTGGGCCTTGGCGACGTGCGGTGTGGCCACGATCTCATAGCCGTGGGATAGGTGGGTCCTCCGGCTGTAGTCCTCGATGATCGTGCGCAGCAAGCCACCCTTTGGGTGCCAGATAGCCAGACCGGACCCCAACTCGGGTGGGAACGAGTACAGGTCCAACTCGTTTCCGAGGCGGCGGTGATCGCGTCGTTCGGCTTCCTCGAGCCGGTTGAGGTAGTCGTCGAGCGCTTTCTTCGATTCCCAGGCAGTCCCGTATATGCGCTGCAACTGATCGCGCGTCTCATCGCCCCGCCAGTAGGCACCGGCTGAGCGCAACAGCTTCACCGCCTTGAGGCGTCCTGTGCTCGGCAGATGCGGACCTCGACAGAGATCGACGAATTCCGCGTTGCGGTAGATGCTCACCGATTCACCACCGGCCCCTTCGGAGTCATCAACAGCTTGAATGATCTCCTTCTTGTAGGGTTGGTCGACGAACAGGGCGAGTGCTTCCTCGATGGAGCAGGCCTCACGTTCAAAGAGCTGGTCGGCTTCGATGATTTCAGCCATGCGGCGCTCAACTTGCTCGAGATCATCGGGATCAAACGGGCGTCCGATGTTGAAGTCGTAGTAGAACCCGTCGGTGATCGCCGGGCCGATTGCGAAAGTCGCATTGTCGAACAGGTCCAGCACAGCCTGGGCCATGATGTGAGCGGCGGAATGCCGGATGACATGGCGACCCTCTTCGGTCGTCTCGGTGACAACCTCGAACGCTCCGCCGTGCGGCAAAGGCCTGCTCAGGTCCAGTAGTTCACCGTCGAGCTTGATGGCCACGGCCGCCCCGGCAAGTCGGGAACCGATAGCCGCGGCCACTTCGAACCCCGACACGCCTGATTCGTGTTCGTGGACGGATCCGTCTGGAAAGGTGAGTTGGATGGTCATCGCGTTTCTCCGGTCATATCGCGGTAGGGTAATGGCAGCAAACGAAACTTTCGGAACTTACTTTCGGAGGGAACTGTATGGACGCATTGGAGATCGCTAATCAGCTGGCTCGCGGTGGTCGGGTCCACGAGCTGTCCGGCTTCTCAGGTCGAACATTTCGGCTGTTTGCTCCCCATGCAACGACGATCCTCACGGTGTATCGAACCAGTTCATTGCAGCGTCGTGAGCAGCGGGCTCTGGAAGCCCTGGCCGATGTGGACGGTATTCCGAAAGTAATCGAGTGGAGCGTCGAGGCCGACGCCGCCTGGGGATTGTTCGAGGATGCCGGTGCCTGGAATCTGGCCACATTGCCGACGAGTTTGGGTCCGGCTCGCCAGGCAGGTCGAATTCTCCGTCACGTGCACGAGGCGAATCCCGACGATCTCACCAATCTGGCCGGCGGAATGGACGCGGCCTGGCTCCGCTCCGAGTATCAATCGGTCTTCACTCGCCTGGCGCGCTACCGCCGCCGCGTCGGGTTGTCCCAGAGCCTGCTCGAACGCGCTTTGGCGGCCGAGCCGCCTGCCGGCGGTTTGCCCACTTCGTGTCACACGAATCCTCGCCCGGATCGCTTTCGTGTCGACGACGAGACGGGACGCGTTACGCTGACGGACTGGGCTTGGGCAACCGCAGCTCCCGCCGAGTGGGACTTCTCACTGGCGGTGTGGACTCTCCGTATGTCGGCCGGCGACGCGGCCGCGGAGGCCATGATCGAAGGTTACGGACGAACGATGCCGAACGATGTGCTGCAACCGTGGATCGTATTCCACGGAGGTCGAGAACTGATGCAGGCGGCCGAAACGGCAGACGGACGACTCGATCGCTTGATGCCCATTGTGAATGAGATCGAGGCTTCGCTGCCCGCTTAGGGGACCAACTGCTGTTGGCTCCCCCAGCCAGCACTCCATGCTCTTCGCAGGCACGAATCCCGATTCGCCTGCAAAGCGCGAAATCCGTCGTTACTGAGCCTTTGCCGCGTATTCTCCCCGGCGAAGGAGGACAACGTGATCGCATATCTGATAGTACGTGTGCTGGTATTCGGCATCGTACTCGGGGGTAGGTTTGGTGGTTCCCGCCTGCAGGATTCCCAACCGACGATGGACCTCGAGCTCGATCTTCCCTGCCCGTGGTGCTATTCCCAGACGAACGAAAAGGATCAGGCATGCCGATCCTGCGGTCGCCGCTTCGGTACCGACCGGTCCGAAGACCTCGACCAACTGCATCCGTGAAGTTCAGATACTCAGACTGAACACTCGATCGGTGTGATGGACCTCGAAACCCAGACCTTCATAGAGCCGAAGGGCGGATTCGTTCACTGCATCGACATACAGCATCCCCTGCGTTGACCCTTTCGCGCTGCTGAGGTAGTCGAGACCGTCGAGGGCTATCGCCCGACCGACACCGCGGCCCCTGAATCCGGGATCAACGGCAATGAGATAGATCTCTCCGAGACCTCCGGGGTGCTCCTTCGTCCAACAGAACCCAACCAGACGTTCCCCGAAAAATGCCATACGTATTCCGGTCGGGTCGTACCACTGGTGGGCCTGTCGTTCATGAAGATCCTCTGCAGTCCAGTTTCCGGCTTCCGGATGGCCGGCAAATGCGCGGTTGTTGAGGGAAAGCAGCGCATCCTCGTCTGAATTCTCGAATGCCCGGATCTGGATGTCGAGCACCATTTGAGGGGCCGCGGCGGGCAATGGCACCCGGAGCTGATGGAGGTCCCGCAACGGCTCGAAACCAAACTCCTGGAGTGGCCGCTCGCCGCCGGGCGTATAGACCCAGGCCATGGCCGTGTCGCCTCCCAGTTGCCGGGCTCTCGCCAACGCACTTTCAAGCAGCGGCTCCTCGAGTTCTCCGCGTAGAGCCGGATCCACCGCCAGTTCGAACTCATACGTTCCATCTATCTTGCTGGCCAGCAGCTGGAGGTATCCAACCGGAATCCCGGACTCTTCGATGACGAAGCCCTCACCCGATGATTGGGCACCTCGCATCGTCCGGTATTTGTTCTCACTGAGTGGATGATGCCCATCGCGGAGACGACACCGCTCGAACAACTCATCGAGTCCCGGCAGATCTTGTGGCCATGAATACGGGCGAACGGACATTCCGTCGACCATACCGCGCGATCAGGAGAACGGCTCTATCCTGTCAAATCGTGAGCAAGGTAGGACTCGTTCTAGGTGGTGGCGGTATCACCGGAGCTGCATATGAACTGGCAGCTCTCATGGCTATCCATATGGCCACGAGTTGGGATCCCAACTCGTCCGAGGTGATCATCGGAACGTCGGCGGGTTCGTACGTGGCCGGCATCGTGCGTTCGGGCAGACTGTCGATCGACTCGCTTGCCCGCCCGGACGACAGCCGGGAAGACGTGGCCAATCGCATCCGCACCGCGGTTTATCGCCGAAGGCGCCCGGCAGGCGTCCGCCGTTGGGTTCGACATGGAATCATCCCGGGAATCCGCAAGCCCGGCGTGTCGCTCATCCTTGGATCTCCGGCTCCGTTCGATGCTGCCGGCATTGGTGATTGGCTGGCCGAGGAGGTCGGTGAGTTCGCAGATGGCTGGCCGGACGACCCGACCGTCATAGTTGCATACGAACTGGAATCGAGGCGTCGGATAGCTTTCGGCACCGTGGACGCGCCCGATGTGGAACTCCGTCAAGCCGTGGCGGCGTCGTCCGCAGTGCCGCTGGTCTTCGCTCCATTTGAACTCGGCGGCAACCACTATGTCGACGGTGGAGTGGCGTCCGGCACCCACGCAGACCTCATCCTCGCCAACGAAGAGCCACTCGACTTCGTATTGATCATTGCCCCAATGGCAGCAGACGAGACGCGGGACGGCGGCAGGTTCTATGAGGGAGCATTCGATCGGGTCGGAAAAGCTGCCCTCGACGAAGAGCTAACGATGATCCACGACGCCTGGCCCAAGACCGAGGTTCTCACCATCACTCCCTCGGTGGAGGTGCAAGCGCTCCTGCGCCCGAACCCGATGAGCGCCTCGGCTGCCGTTCCGGCGTTTATCAAAACGCTGGCGTCCCTACGAACGAAACTTGCCCGGCCGGATGTTTGGGCCATGCTCAGGAAGCACCTGGCGCCTACTTCGCACCCGGCGAGGAGCCGCTAGGCGACCACCGCCTGTCGGCCGAGCCGTCGGACTTACATTAAGAATGAGACCCCCGGCGATGCCGGGGGTCTCGATCGCTGAGGGGGGACCCAACAACCGGAACGTTACTGTCCGGTCACCGGGCGCTCGTAGGGTCTTTCGGCCCACGCTGTTGGGCCAGAAGCCACGTAACAGACTTCGACCAGACCGGGGTGGAGCTGCCCCTCTACCGGGCCAGAACGCTGGGGATACCTGCCTGTCCAAGCAACCTTGCAGTGACCGAGAGGGTGAGCCCGACTACCGTCGAGAGCTCACCATCGAGGCGATCAACGAACGCACCACCCACGCCCTGGACTGCGTAGGCACCGGCCTTGTCGAACGGTTCGCCGGTGGCTACGTATGCCTCGATCTCTCGCTCCTCGAGAAGGCGAAACCTGACCGTCGCCGACGCGTGCTCAACCATGGGCGTCGCACCTTGTCTGCCCAATGCAATACCGGTAAAGACCTGGTGAGATCTGCCCGAGAGGAATCGCAGCATCGCAACCGCATCCGGACCGTTGATTGGTTTGCCCAGAACACGATCGTCGAGCGCCACCACTGTATCTGCACTGAGCACCCATCGATCGGGATGGAGGGCGGCGGCCGCCGCACCCTTGGCCGCCGCCAGCCGTCGCACGGTTCGCTCAGGACACTCACCGGGAACAGGCGTTTCGTCGATAGATGGTGACTCGATTATGTAGGACACGCCGAGCAGATCGAGTAGTTCACTGCGGCGCGGCGATCCCGAAGCAAGGAGCAACATCGCGCAAGACCCTAGGTGGCTGCCGAAAAAGTTGGTGGTTGTGGGTCGGGGGTGCTCGCGTTCGAGGTCGTTTTCGGTCACACTGG
>JARGFH010000063.1 GCA_029210695.1 Acidimicrobiia bacterium | reverse complement strand
GACATCCGCAACGCTTCAGCAGTAGCAACCATCCCCCAACACTACACCGGTTCGCCATTTCAGCGACAGACCACTAGTGGAGAGTCACCTCGCTCCACCAAACTCCGGGCGCGGATCTCCGTGGGTCCACCGAGCCAACCCGCCAGGGTCCTCTCATCAATTATCACATCAGGCATTGACAGGAATCTAGGCGCTTCCTCAAGGCGCGAAACGTATTTGCAGCCCGACGGTTCCGATTCCCCCAGACCCTGCCATCTCGGAGCCGACACTAGAAGACCCCCTCGATCGACCGAAGGAAGGTCGAGTGCGGCGAAGAGTCCCCAATGAGGTTTGGAGCCTGGTCTACTCGACGGGGCAACGCGAAAGAGCGGAAGTTGAGATTGAACAGATCGCCGCGACGATCCTCGAGCAGATGACGGCCCTTGAACGTGATCGACTCGGATTCGCCAGCCGCCGCAGCCGACGTGCCGAAATACTTGATCCATATCTCTCGAATCAACCTGAGGTGATTCATTGGCCGGTGTTGATGTCGAGCGATCTCGTGGATAGAAGAAGAGCAGGGACAATTGCGTGAGGCCCGTTATGCCACAGCAGCGCGACAGCTCATCGACGGACGGGGGTCGACGAAGGTCTCGACGTGTCGAAAGCTTGGAATCTCTGCAAGCGTGACTGAGCGAATCATGCGCGAGCACCCGTCGAATGTTGACCTGGCACATGACGATCCACTCCTTGAGCTCGTGCCCGATCTTCTGGGAACCTACCCCACCGTCTCCGAGTAAACGCTAGGACTGGGACAAGCCCAGATTCTGAAACAGCGATGCTTCTATCCGGTAGGTTGGCGGCGTGGACCAATCTGCCGCTGTGTGCGGCATCCACACCTCACGTCGAGCCCGGCGATTTCCACCCGCGGCACTCTCGCCGCGTTTGTACGCGTCCCGACCCATTCTGACTCGTCCCGGGTGTCCGCGGAGTGTCCGCGGAACCGCACTATCTGAAGCGACTTCACGCTGTCGGAGGCGACGAACTGGCGGAGGGTTCGGTCGGTCGGATTTAGCCTCTGGCCTGGGGTTTTCCATGTCTGACAGGCAGTTTCGTGTGGTGGGCGCTACTGGGATCGAACCAGTGACCTCTGCCGTGTTCAGGCATATCAGGGGGTTTCGCTGACCTGGGAGTTTAGCCAGAAACGTATTCTGAACAGGGATTTCGCGCTTCGCTCGGCTTCGCCGTTTAGCACTGTTTCGCGCTCGTCTGTGTCGGATTTGTGTCAGGTCACCATCCAGGACAGAAAGCGCTCCCAGGCCCGTAGCGACTGATTGCTAACTTGTGTCGTAGGTAAACAGGAGTTCCAGTTGCCCTTACTCGACAGCGTTGCGCACATCCTCAAGGAGACCGGTCCACTTCACTACCGCGACATCACCAATGAGCTCCTTAACCGAGGACTCTGGTCCACGAAGGGCAAGACCCCTGAAGCCACAGTCAACGCCCGGATAGCGACGGATATCAAGAACAAAGGCGTGACATCACAGTTCACGCGGGTGACGCCTGGCGTGTTCCACCTGACCCAATACGTCACGGCCGGCAGCGAGTCTCCAGACAATGTTGGGACTCCGGGCGGGAACACCACAATGTCCTTCACCGACTCGGCGGAGTACATCTTGGATATCTTCGCCGACCGCAAGCCCATGCATTATCGGGAGATCACCGACCGGGCGCTCAGCGAAGGAATCCTCGTAACAAAGGGGGCGACTCCCGAAGCGACGATGTATGCGCAGATCCTCACCGAGATCAAGCGCAGGACTCAGAGGAGTGATGACCCACGCTTCGTCAAGCATGGCAAGGGCATGGTCGGCCTCTGGAAGTGGACGCCGAAGGGTGTAGCCCGCACAGTCGCCGAGCACAACAAGGTGGTCCGGAGACAGCTTCGCACTGAGCTACTCAATCTGAGCCCGAAAGGCTTCGAAGAGCTGATCGGCCTTCTGCTCGCCGAGATGGGCTTCGACTCTGTCGAAGTGACACCACTCTCCAACGATGGGGGGATCGACGTTCGAGGCAATCTGATCATCGACGGTGTGCTCCCGATCCGGATGGCTGTGCAAGCCAAACGCTGGAAGGCCAACGTGCAGGCTCCTGCAGTGCAGCAATTACGCGGGAGCCTCGGCGCGGAGGAGCACGGGATGCTCATCACTGCGAGCGGGTTCAGCAAGGGAGCGACTACCGAAGCAGAGCGACCAGGCGCTACCCACATCGCCATCGTGACTGGCGACGAGCTGGTGGACCTGCTAGTTCGATACGAAATCGGCGTGGCGAGAACCGAACACACCGTCGCAGAGGTCGTCGATGGTGGACTTGTATCGTTGGTCGAAGGAGAGGAATACCACACTGGTAGTTGACCAAGCGAATCAACTGCTGAGCGCCGTTTTCGATGCGGCAGTGTCCTCAGATCTGATCGCACACTCGCCGTGCCGAGGAATCAAGCTGCCGAAGGACATCCGGGAGGAGATGCGGTTCCTCTCGCCCGATGAGATCGAGAAGCTGGCTGACGCCATCGACCCCCGGTACCGGGCGCTGGTACTCACCGCCGCATACACCGGTCTCCGATCTGGTGAGCTCCTCGGTTTGAAAGAGAATCGGCTCAACATGCTCCGCCGCCAGCTGCGTGTCGATGAAGCACTGACCGAGGTGAAGGGACAGGTGGGTGGAGTAAGAGGGGCTGATCAGAATGCGGTTTAGACGACCTCGGCTGGAAGTCACCGTGGCAGCATGCGCTGTGATTCTGGTCGCTGCCATCTCTCGATACCTGAACCATCGGGGGTTGGAAAGCAATCGGTCACACCATCCGCATGTGCCTGGGGGCCACACGCCTCCGAGGACGTCACGTAGCCCCAACCGAATTCGCTGGTATTGGGTGCTCGCGGGCACCCTGCTCACCCTTGGGTCCGCTCTTGTAGCCGTGAGTGCTCTCCCGCAGAGTGTGCTCTTGGGCGAATCAGACCGCCCGATCCTGCTCGTGGCCGTGGTGAGCGATGACCCAAGAGTCGCCGCCTCTGATGCAGAGGTTTCGGTTTCTTTTGCGCCTATGCACGACCCATCGATGCCCGTGTCGCCAACCATCGAGGAGTTGCCTGGCAACCTTTCGGTTCTGAGAGACCTCGCCGGCGCCCGAGTGTCACACCGATCCGTGCACACTCCACATCCCGACTGGGATCCAGGCGGTACTCGCCTAATTGTCACCGCCTCGTTTCCAGAGGGCTCAACGTTGGCTGCCTCTGGTCCCTCTGCTCAAGTGGGGCTGCTCGTGTTTGACGTAGCGCAGGTCCTGAGTGGGGCGTATTACCGATCCGGGCCGGATGCGCCACTCCGACTTGACCTTGAGGCGGCGGAGCCAGATCTAGCGATCGCCATGTCCGACTACGAATGCCGGGAGTCAGACTTCGCCTTAGACGAGGCACAGGTGCTCATCGGGGAGAGAGTTGCAGCTTCCTACTTCATGATCGAAGGCTCGGAACCGACCGTGACTGAGTCGAGAAGCGCGGCTGAAGTCGGACAGTTGCTCATGGCTGGACCCGAGTGCTCCTTCAAACTCGAGCAGAAGCGGTACGCAGTTCGACTTCAGATTGAGACAGCCGTCGCCGCCTCTTGGGTCGAAGAGCACAACGGCAGGCTTGTTGGAGCCGGCCCGATCGTGGTCGCAGTTGGCGGCGACTCGCTGTCCGACGTAGACGTCCGCCCCTTGCCTGTTTCGCTCATCGCTGACTATGAGCCCTACACGGAAGACGGTTCGCTTGCTGTAGGAGCGCGGGTGGTCAGCGCTGATCCGCCGTTGGCCTCGACCGTGACTCTCAAGTGGGAAAGCACGGGTGGCTTCTCACTGCCGCCTCGTTTCGAGCTACTGGATCAGGGAGAGGAGAACGCGGCTCGATGGCGCCTTCAGATCGGAACCCTGCTGTTTGGCGTTGGCGTCTCGATCGCAGCAAGCGCAGCATTCTGGGGAGGCTCCGAGCGTCGCAGTCGCAGGTAGTGGTGTCCCTCGGTCGCCACATTCGGCAAGCCGCCGAGCCTTGTTCCGACAGCACGACGTTAAAGCGGCCGGGCGCCGGGCGCCGAGCGATGCTCATGAAACCTCATCGCACGGATATGCGATATTGTCGGTGGACTCCGCCCCGGCCCCCGCAAACGGCGATTCGGTCCGTGCCGTCGACGGCGCTAGTGGTCCGTCGCGGATTTGGTGACTTGGTCTCCTGCCGGACGATCCCCGCTGTGGCAGGGTTCGTGGCACTGCCTACCCCGGTCATCAAATAGCAGACAGACCACTAGAGCGGAAGAGGATCGTTCCCCACTGCTCGCCGCCGGGAGCGAAGGCCGAACGTGTGACCACCGGGTTATGATCCCGAACTTAGGGGTTGCCACTACCAGGGGAAACCCGCGTACTGCCTGTTCAGAGGCCGTTTAACACGACATCGATCGCGGAGCGCGGGAATCGCGAATGGCCGGCCGTGGTCACAGACCTATGCGGATGACGCCAGCAAACGCAGCGGCGAATCCTGTAGCTCATCCTCAAGCGACTCAATGGTCACTGAAGGGCCACTGCGGTCCCAGCCACCGAACTCGTAGACGATCGTGCGATCCTGCGATGTGCGGGGAGTCAGCTTTCTGCGGAGCAGGTTTGCGAATCGCCGGTCGTGCGTCGAGATCATGAGCTGACGTTCCGAACGGACGAATCGGCATAGATCGGCGAATCCGAGCACATTTACATCGTCCATTGACTGGAGCGGGTCATCCAAGAGCACGAACGGCAGGGCGCGTTCGCCTGCGCCCAAGCTCATCGCCAGGAAGTACGACAGAGCGGCAATGTTGGCCTGCGACGCAGAGAAAACGATCAGAGGATCGGCGTCAACTCCGGCCACAAGATCACGCACCACGGGGCTAGAGGTCCCTTTTCCGTAGTACGTGTCATGTTCAAACCCGATCATCTTGAACGCTGGGTGCGGATCGAGCCGGCTGTAGATATCCGAAACCAAAGGCTCGATCGCCTCAAACCTCGCTTTGGTAACGTCGACGCGCGCCTTCGCCGTGGCGTCTGCCAGTTGCTTCAGCCTTGCCGCGCGCGTCGCAAGGCGAGCCCCGTGTGTGGTCCTCTCATCAAGTGCCTGATTTGCGCTAGCCAGCTCTGCTCTTGCACGATCGATCTCACCTGCCGACTGGGATTCCTGGGCGATTTCTGCGTAGCGTTCGAGAGCTGAACCAAGTCGAGCTAGCGAATCTGTGACCGCGGGACCATCAAGGACCACCGACTCGAGCGTCAGAAGGCTTACAGCTATGGGGACACCCTGGACGAGTTCGCTCTCGTTCAGCTCATCGGCGAGCCGGACATGCCGCCGACGCAGCATCTCCCATTGTCGGTTGATCTCTTGTGCCTTGTCGAGTTCGGACTGGCGTTTGTCCCGCTCGACCGTCATTGCATCGACCTGAGCAGACCTGCTCTCGACCGATGCGCGCAGTTCTATGAGCGTCGAACTGTCTCCTGCGATGCTTCGGAGCCGCTCTGCCACAGAATCAGGGTCGATCGACTGGCCGCAAACGGGACAATGCGAAGTCAGCTGTGGGAGTGCTGCTGCGGCGAGGCGCAAGATCTCCTCGCTCGACTGCTCGGCAGCCGTGAGAAGCGAGAGCGCCTTTTCCTGTTCGGCCAATTCCGTCTCCAGAGCAGCACTGGCGGCATCAACGCCGCTTTGAAGCTCGCGGATCTGGTCGTCTCCGACCGCCGGCTGGAGGTTGTTCCGGTCGCTCTCGATCTCCGTCCCGGCGAGCACGAACCCTGTGAATCGGTCGACTAGCTCGTGACACCTGCGGGCTAGCTCGGATACGGCCTCGAGGTCCAAAGCGCTGGGAAGAGTCACGCTCACTGAGTCAGGCATCTCTGCCACTTGGCGGTCAATCTCGGAGCGAGCCACAGTCACGGAGATACGTTGGAGTGCGCGCTGTTCGAGCGTTTCGAGGATGGCGGATGCCGTCTCGACCGCGCCCCGAGCCCTTTCAACATCGTGCTGCGCGTTCCCATTCTGATCGTTGGCCTCTTTGGCCGTGACTCGGACGGCGTCCTCGTAATCCTCAAGCCCTAGGAGCCCGAGGACCGTGGTTATGTGTGCGTATCGGTCTGCTGGTTTGGCTTCTAGCACTGATCTCATGACGTCCTGCTGAAGAAGGCCACACGTGGTCAGGGCCATTGCAAGAGAGTAGGGCTCGGTCGGAACGAGGCACTCTCCCAGCCAATCCCGTGCGGCATCGCCAAACAGCGGTTTTGTGTTGGCGCCTCGCACTTCCAGCGTGCTGTCTCGATAGTCCCCTGTGCGGGCAACGGTGATTTCTCTACCCTCGAAGACGAGCGTGAGTTCTACTCGCGCTCGGCCACCCGGTCGGTATCTGCTTACGACGTGTTCGACGTTCTTTCGGGCCCGGAGGCCCTCCAAGCGCTCAATCGACCCGAGTAATACCCACTGCATTGCGTCGAAGAAGCTCGTCTTTCCGGTTCCGTTCGGACCGGTGATGACAACTGTCGATGCGTCGAGGTCAAACTCCCGACGATCGCGGAATCCGCGGAACGATTCGACAGCAAGTCCCACCAGACGAACGTCAGAGCGCATCATCGATCCTTCCGCCCTGCTGGAAGATCTCTACGGAACGTGAAGCTAGCTCCGGCTCAATCCCATGCTTAACGAGGGCGGTGGCCAGGGAATCGAAAGGATCGTCCATAAGACCGGCGTCCTCCAGTCGCACTGGTTGGACAAATGGGGTGAGGGCATTCCGAACACCGCGGATTGTGGGCTCGACCCCCGCCCGAGCGATCCGCCTGAACCCACGAGTGTCATAGTTGATGCCAAAGAGCGGCCGGGACGCTGACCCTTCTTCTGACGGGCGTTCCTGAGTGAGCAGCACAACGTAGGCATCCCACAGCTTCGGACCCACGTTGGCGGCCTCGATGCGTTCACTCACGGTTCGCTCGACAATGGGCTCAGCGATCAAGAGGTCGCTGATGGTGGGCGTAGCCGCAAGAGCGATGATGAAGTAACGATTCTCCGCGAGAAGGATTCCGGCTGCTGCCTCGCCAATCGATTCGTGGGCAAAGCCTTCGGTGGATAGAACCTCTCTCGCTATTGCCGCAAGATCCGGATCGGCTCGGAATGTGGGTTCGGCCATCATGCAGCCAGGTCCTCTGCGCGAATGAGGGTTGGCGAGACCGTCAGCGGCCCCGATACCAAATCTCTGGGGTCCGAGTCACCGAGCACAGACTGCTCCAGCCCTCCAGGACTAGTGAACCGACCCACAGCTCCAGCAACGAGAAAGGTCGGGCTCGTTGCGGTATCGCCGCCCTCCGACCGGTATTTGATTAGGCGAGATTCCGCCTCACGGCGACATCTCGAAGCTGTGATATTCCCAACACCGACGAGAACCTCGTACACCGAGCCGTTCGTGATCGCACGACCGAGTGGGTGCAACTCGACATCATCGGGGCCAAGCACACCCAATGCGATAAGCGCCGACGTGAAGGACTGTTGACGAAGTACCGAGTGACCCGGTTGCCTCGGAACTGCACAGGCCCGGAGCCATCGGAGGGCGTCCAAAGGAGTGACAACTTCGAAAGCACCGCGCGCCCTGTTGAATGCGGCCAGGGCCTCACTCTGCTCCTCGATTGCCTCAGCTATCTCTCGAAGAAGCAGCCGAACACACGCCGCTGCCAACCCATCAAGGAACTCATCAGCAGTCAGCCCAAACCGGCGTTCTGCCGGATGATCCGGCAGGACCTCAGCCCACTGGCTCTCATCCCAATTGTTGTCAACACTCGGCGATACGACATATATAGCGCCACCCGCGCCAACGGCCTCGGCAGCCTCTTCGATCCGTGACCGAACGTACCCCGCAACATCCCCGATGCCAACAAAAACCACATGTGAGTCAGCAAGACGGGCATTTATCTCATCTCGGACCCACACCGGGGGGTTCGTCAGGTCCTTACTGGTCAGAAGAACCGTATCAGGCCGGGTTGCGCAGCCGTGAACCTTCAGAAGGGCAGGCGCGTGAATCTGTTGACGATCCTGGTCCGAGATGACGGCCAGCACGCGCTCAGCGCCCCCGGCACGTTCTATACAGTCATCCCAATTGGTAGTGATAGTCGAGACAAGACCTTCGAGAAGGAGCAGCGCAAGGGCTTCGTGACCGAAGTTGGGATCGGCCGTTGTGAACTCAGCCACGCCGACAGCCGTCCGTCGTAGTAGATCGAGGCCACCATCAAGAGCCGCCACGACGTCTGCGACTGACGTCAGGTTCGAAGAGTCTGCGCCATCCAGCGCATCGGCTCCGAGCAGATCGACCAGCCGCTCATGGCAACGACGGGCCACCTCGGCGCCAGCCGGGATATCCGTTGGATGACCCCGACTAAGTCCAGCGCCCGTGTAGACCACGAGACGGCCACGCTTCGCGACATCGGCCAATGCCAGGGCATAGGGTGGCTGTCCTGCCCCCATCGGACCAGCTGCATACATGCCGTTCAGCCTAGACGGAGCTGGGTTCCGGCCGCGTTTGCCGTGCGGCGATCCGAACAAGAGAAACAAGCTGCACCAGATCCTGCCGAGCCGGTGAACACTCAGATGACAGGGTTGCTAACACTCTGCTGACAGGGTTGCTAACACTCTGCTGACAGGGTTGCGGCGCACGCTCCACCTCGTGACATGCACGAGAGGAGCGGCCAATGGGGTCGAGAGCCCCAGCACGGGCGGCCGACACTGAGCTGATTCGTCGCCTTGATGCGGAGTGGCGGATCCTGTCCGAGTCGCGCTGGTTGCGAGATCGACTGGCCAGTTGGTCAGCCGATGACGACCGACTCGCATTCGATGACGGTGACCGTCTTGTTTCCACTGCGCAGAGGTGCGATGTGTCGAGTTGGGCGGAGCGGGATCAGGTTCTCGCTGCTCTGCTCGAGCGAGCCACCGGCGACGGACTGGCCAGCCGAGTCGCGCTCCAAGTTGTGCTCCCGGGGTTGAAAAGCCTTATCAACGGGATCCGCGGGTGGGATACAGAGGAACGAGCCGCCCGGGTCGTAGCCACGGCCTTGGACGTCATCTCCTGGTGTGCCACCGAGCCGGCAGGAACACCACCGAGCTTCCGGATCTATACGAACACGAGGCGTCGAGTCCTGCGCTCAGCAGTTCGTGCTAGATCGGAACCTGTCGTGTTCGTCGACGACTACAGGCACCTCGAAGTCCGCGACCAGTGCACCGACGGCCCGTCCGAGGAGAAGGAGGTTGAGCAACTCGTCGAGTGGGTTCGTGAACGAGGGCGGGTTCGGGAGGGGGAGGCTCGCCTGGTGGTGATGACCCGGGTTGCTGGGGTCTCGGTCGATGAGCTGGCTGCCGCCGAGGACGTGGATCCCCAGACGCTGCGACAGCGAAGGCTGCGGGCCGAGCGTCGTGTTCGCCAAGGCCTGACCCTGGCTCGGTGACCACATGGAGTTCGAGAGCCTGTCGCGTCCCGCTCCCCCGCCCGCCCCTTATGCCTGCGATCGGCCATGACGACCGACCCCGATCACTGACCGAGTGGAGGAAATATGCAAGCTTTCTCACAGCAACCCAGGGACCGAAAGCTCGGTCTCAAGGTCACCCAGTCAGACGGTGACGCCCGCACGCTGACCGACGTCGAGCTGGACAGCCAGATCCGGGCCGGTTGGGACATCTGGTGTGATCTGCTCGACGACCTCCTGAGTACTGGCGGAACGTTGCCGTCCCGCGAACTTGCCGGCCGGGTGGTGGGCTTCTTCGAGGACGGCTACTGGAGAGCCGAGTACGCCCGAGTTGAGGCATTGCGCCGTCAGATGGCTTCACAGCAACTTCGACGCTGTGGCGTCATGGATCAGTCAAGGGGGATCCGATGACCTCCGAGGACCATCAGGAGGCGATCGCCAGTCGACCGTCCGCTCGCCGGGGATGGAATCCGGTGCTGACCGTCCGGGCCATGCACCTCGTCCTGTGGTTCCTGGTGATCTCAGGTCCGGTCACCGCTTTTCTAGTGGCAACACAGCTGTCGTCACTCAGCGAACGACTCGACCTCGTCAACATCGAGGCCAGGGTCGAGATACCCCCCGAGACGGCTGGAGCCGAGGGTTTCGCGGAGCTGTTCATCGCCACCTATCTCAGTGCCGGCGAGGGATCGACCGATTCGCTCGGTCCCTTCCTGAACAACGTCTCGTTGGATGAAGTCGAGAGCGGATCGTGGTCGGCGACGAGGACGACAAGCCTTGGCGCCTCGGAGGTCGCCCCTGGCTACTACGCGGTGGCGGTGGCTGCGGAGGTTGTCGCCGCCGAAAGCGACGCCGACGGTCAGCCCAAATGGATTCCGGCAGGCACCCGCTTCTACTCGGTTGGAGTGGCCGAGACGACAACTGGATGGGCCATCACCGGCCTGCCGACCCTCATGCCGGCACCCGGCGGGGCCACTGCCCCGGACCTGCTGATCGATCACGTGGACGGACTCGATGCGACACCCGGGCTGGAGGAGATGCTGTCGCGCTTCCTGGCTGCCTATCTGGCGGGGGACGGCGAGCTCACCCGGTACACCTCCCCGTCTTCGCCCATAGTCCCGGTCCGGCCGACGCCGTTCTCGAGTGTCGAGATCCTCCAGGCAGGGATGGCCGAAACGTCAGGCGGTCGGACCGAGGTGGCGGTGGTTGTCCGAGCGACTGACATCGCCGGCCGGGCTCAGATTCTCGAGTACGCCCTCGTTGTCGAACAGCGGGACGGCCGCTGGGAGGTATCGGAGCTCTTGTCGGCACCACCTGTCGCATCGTCGGAAACCAACTGAGAGGCGGACTCGAATGATCCAGACAGCAGAAACCGTGGTCGGGAACTTGACCAACCTGGCGATCGGGGCGGCGGTGTTGATCGCCATCGGAATGATCTTGTGGTCGTGGCTGGTGAAGCGGACCGTGTCGGCCGTGATCGGAGTGATCATCCTGGCCGCCATCGTCCTGTTCGCCATAAACGCCACCGACTGGCTACAGAACAAGGTAGCCGAAGACGTCGGCGCCCTCGCCCCGCCCGCCCACACGATTTTCGTATCGGCCGATGGGTCGCTGTAGGTGCGGGCGATGGACGTCGACGTCTACCACTCGTACACACAGGCCCTCCGTCACCCGGTGATCATCGGACACGTTGCCGGATGGCGACTCCCGTGGGCCCTTTCGGCCTCTCAACTGGGGGCGGTCGCAGGGATGAGCGGGCTGCTGTTGGCGACACGACCGGTGTGGGCGCACATGGGAGCGGTCGGAAACCTGGCCTTCTTCACGCTGCTGATAGCGGGGTCGGGGTGGGCGGTCAGGCATTGGCGAATCGAAGGCCGCTCCCCCTTCCTGGTCGCCGCTGGTCTCGCCAACGTGATCCTGTCGCCTGGATGCAGACACGGAGTCCGCAACGGCACACCCGTCACGCAACCACGGCCGACCCGAGGCAACCACATCGGCATAGTGATCGTGTCGGCCCCGATGAGTCTGAGGAGGCGGGCGGATGGGTAATCCGCTGCCCGTGCGCGGCATCACCGGTCATCTCGTGTGGGGTGCACACGGTGCCGTGTGGGCGTGCTTCGAGGTGCAACCATTCCCCTATCCGCATCGGTCGGTTCGTGATGCCCGGGAGGTGCATGCCCGCACCACCTCCGCCCTCCTCGGCCTCCCGACTCATTCGCTGATCCTGTCGATCGCCCGCAGGCTCTCACGGGACGAACTCGAGCAGCGGATCCGTGGCGAGGACCACGGGCGATCGCCTGGCTGGGCGGGTACTGCGCGACGCGCGGCGAATCGGCTGGCTTCGGAGTCGATGTCTGAGCGCCGCTGGTTCCTCGCCGTCCAACTCCCTGACACGAGCAGCGGGCGCCGCATGGTGGACCGGCTCCGGGCGGCGGCCTCGGAGCTGGGATTTGCCTTCGGGACACCTCCATCGGTTGTGGGGCAGCGTCGAGTTGCTGTGGCGATGGGACAGGCGAGTTCGCTGGCAGACCAGCTGTCACAGCATCTCCGTCTCCGACCCCTCGACGCCGGCCAGGTGCGCTGGCTGTATGAGCGAGCCGTGCTCCGAGGGCTCCTCGACCTGCCCCTCCCGAATGACAACAGCGCTGATCGTCCGTCGGTAGTTCGACTGGATCGTGACGCCGTCTACTTCGAGGGTGGCCGCCGCACCGATCCGAATCGTCCGTCGCATTGGCGGTACCTCACCGTCGAAGACCCCGACCACGGGATCGGCCATCAGGCGTTCTCGTGCCTGGGCGAAACCCCAGCGGCGTGGACCTTCCCGTATGGGTCCGGGGAGTGGCTGTGGCATCTGGACGATCAACTCCCCTACCCGGTGGACTGGGCGATACGGATCGAACGGGTCGACAACCAGGCCGCCCGCCGCCGGGCGCTACGAGCAAAGCGGAACCTGGTCGGCCAGCTCGCCGAACCGGGCGGTGACCCGGCCGGCCCGGCCACCACCCTGGCCGCCGCCACCGACGCGGTCGACGAGCATCGGGCTCGCCTCGAGTCCAATCCGGCGCTCCCAGCGTTGCGGGCGACGACCACCGTGGCCGTCGCCCACCGAGACCTCGCCGAACTCGAACACCGGATCGCGATCTTGGAGTCGGCGTTTCGGGCCGCCGAGTTCAACTTCTACCGGCCCACCGGCGCTCAGCTGGCATGTTTCACCTCGATGCTCCCCGGAGGGCCGGTACTGCCGGTGGTTCGCGAGTACGGCCAGGACCTACTGCCTGACGGTCTGGCCTCGGCGATGCCGTTCGCCGGATCGGGTGTCGGCGACCCCGGCGGGATGCTTCTCGGGTACTCCCTCGACGGGCTTGTGCCCCGTCCCGTCTTCCTGGATCCCGCTCACGGGCCTCGTGACCTCAACCGGTCGGGATCGCTCGCCGCCATCGGCGAACTCGGCGCAGGCAAGAGCTTCCTGGCCAAGACCCTCGCCCGCAACACTGTGGCGATGGGCGGCCAAGTGGTCGCCATCGACCGCACCGAGCAGGGTGAATACGGTCGGGTCGCCGACATGGTGGGAGGCAGCGCCCAGGTGGTGGAGATCTCCGCCGATGCCACCGTGGGTCTCGACCCGTTCGCAGTGTTCGACAACGACGAACTACGCCTCCGCTACGGGGTCGGGTTCATCACCCTCCTCACCGCGACTCCACCGGGATCTGTCGCCGGAACTCTCTGCTACCGGGCCGCCCACCACACTCTCGAACGGGCCGCGCAGACCGGTCAACTCCCCAGGCTGCGAGATGTAGTCGACGACCTCGAAGCGTCCGACGGACCGGGTCGTGAGGTGGCCGACAAGCTGCGGGCGCTCGCAGAGATCTCCTACGGCCGGTTGGTGTTCGGAGACCCGGGACCCGCCGTCAACCTCAACGGCGACTACGTGTGCTTCCACATCCCCGGCCTCCGCCTCCCCCGCCGCAACGTGTCCCGGGACGATCAGCTCCCCGAGGAACTCCTCGGCCAGGCAATCCTCTACCTGGTCGCCGCCTTTTCCCGCCGGGTGCTTTTCCGCCACTCTGACCGGTTCGCCGCCCTGCTGCTGGACGAGGCGCACGCCCTGACTGCGAGCGCTCAGGGTCACGCCCTCGTGATGGACCTGATCCGCGACGGCCGCAAGCACTTCGCAGCGGTGTGGGCATTCAGCCAACTCCCCGGCGACCTCACCGCCGAAAGCGGCACCGAAGACGTCGACACCCTGTTGGGCTACCGGATCGTGTTCCGCCAGTCCCCCGGAACCGCTGATGACGCGCTCCGCTTCCTCGGCTCCGATGGGCGTGACGACAACGTCGAGACGATCACATCGCTCGGGACCGGCGAGTGTCTCATGCGGGACCCCTCAGGACGTCTTGGGCTGGTCCGCATCGCTGCACCCGACGACCCCGACATTGTCAGCGCCTTCTCTACCACCCCCGGCGCCAGCCGGGTGGCGGTCGGACCATGGCCCTCCCTCGACCACCAGCCAGACGATTCGAAGCTCACCGCCGACGGGACAGCGCCGTGAGCCACCACCAAGACACGGTGGAGCACAGTCGCCAATCGCTGGCATTGGACGGTTGGGGGTGGATCGCCGTACTGGCACTAGCCGCCCTCGTCATCACCGCGGCCTGGGCGCCCCCCGCCCACGCCCAGACCGAAGAGCCCTCCCCCGGCGTCGAGCTGGGTGAGGAGCTGTATCCGCCCACCGACTACCCAACTGACAACAGCCAAGGAATCGTCAGAATCGGCCGCTACGACATCGGCTGCGCCAACGACGGGCTCATCGGCGACATCGGCTGCGTCACGCTCGGCACCGCCACCGATCTGGTCTTCTCGATCGCCAAAATGCTTGTCGCCCTGGCGATCTGGCTGCTCCAGGCCGCCACCGGGTTCATCATCGAAGGAGCGCTCACGGACGCAGCCACCGCCGTCGCCGACCTGTTGGACGATCGAGTGCTGGGACCGATGCGACTGTCACACCTCGGACTGGTCGTGTCCGCCCTCTACATGGGCTGGCAATTCCTGCGAGGCAAGGTCGGTGCGGGGGCCGGGGAGTTCGCCCTCACCCTCATCGTGTTCGCCGTGCTCGTCCACGTCACTACCGGACCAGGCTTCGGTGGCGCGGTAACCGGGGCGATGCAAACCGCCGGGGGGATCTCAGCCGAGATCGTCTCGCTCGCCGCCGGCACCGACCGAGGCGCAAATGTATCCGATCGGGTGAGCGGGGGGTTGATGGCCGGGTTCGTTCGCGACCCCTACGACACCATCAACTGGGGACAACCGCTCCCGGCGGGTCCATGCGCGGACGCCCGCAACCAGGCACTGATCTCAGGGCCGCACGGGTTCGATGACACCCCCCGACAGCTGATGGAAGCCGCCGGATGCGATGCTCAAGCGAGTTTCAACGCCGACGCCACGGTCGGGCGCCTGGTCGGAGCTCTGCTGTATCTGGTGGTCGCCGCCGCAGCGCTGGCGCTGTTCATGGTCACCGCCTTCACGCTGGTAGTGGCCAAGGGCCTGGCCCTGTTCCTTATCGCTCTCCTGCCCATCGCCCTCTACGCCGGGCTGTTCCCCGGCGCCGGCCGTGCCCTTCTGTGGCATTGGGTGGCCGCGCTCGTGCGGGTGGTTGCGCTCGTGATCGTGATGGGTGTCTTCCTCGCCCTGTTGGTAACCGGTCTCAACGGACTTCTCGGCGTATCTGGCGGCATGTGGACCCGGTTCCTGCTGGTGATCTTCTTCATGGCCGTCATGGCGGTCGGCCGTCGCCAACTCCTCGACATCTCCCAACGGTTCGCCGACTCCACCCTCCAACGACTCGAAAGCAACCGGATCGGCGGATCCCACGGCGCCACCTGGGTCCGCCCCTACCAGGCTGGAGGGCTCACCGGGCTCGGCGTCACCCACACCATCCGCGAAACCACGACCGACATCCCAGCCTTGCCCCGCAAGAAACACCAACCGGCGCCCGCCCTGGCGGCGGTTGCCTGGCAGCAGGCTCAGCGGAGGACCTCGGCGTGAGCTGGCAACTCGTCGCCCGCGCCGCCACCCATCTCGCCAAGCGAAAGCTCGCCGACAAACTCGCCGAACACAACAACGGATCGCTGCTGTGGCGGATCGTCATCACCCTCGGGCTCGTCACCGCACCCATGGGCCTCGTCCTCCTCCTCGTGATGGTGCTCGGGGTGGCGGCGATGGTGGTCGGCAGCCCGGCGGCCGCCGCCAGCGGAGCGCTCGGCATCCCGCCGGTGGTGTTCTCCACCTACGTTGCCGCCGAAACCAACGCGCCGAGCATCGCCTCCGGCTGTGTTGTCGATTGGCCGGTCATCGCCGGCATCTGGAAGGTCGAGTCCAATCACGCGACGACCGGTGGACGGACAGTCGGCTCAGACGGACAGGTGACCCCGCCCCTCTATGGGGTCACCCTCGACGGCTCACAGCCAGGCACTGCCGTCATTCCCGACTCAGACGGTGGTCTCCTCGACGGCGACCCGACCTGGGACCGTGCGGTTGGGCCTGCACAATTTCTCCCCGGATCGTGGCGTGCCTTCGGACGGGACGGCAACAACGACGGCACGGCCGACCCGCAGAACGTGTTCGACGCCGCCCTCGGCACCGTCGCCCACCTCTGCATCGCCAGCGCCGGCGACTACACCAACCCCACCGACCTCGCCCGAGCGCTCCGCCGCTACAACAACTCCGCCGAGTACGTCACCACCGTCACCAGGTGGATCGACTACTACCGAGCCTTTCAGTTCACCCAAGGCGCGGTCACCGCCGACGAGCTGTACGCCTTCCCGCTGCCGGTCAGCGCAGTGACCGTCGACGAGATCCGCCGGAATCACCACGACTACCCCGCCTCTGACCTCGGCGTACCCGAAGGCACCCCCGTCTACGCCGCCCACCCCGGCACCATCAGCAACGTCTACGAGCCATGCCCAACCTGTCGGTGCGGCTGGGGAATCACCATCGCCGGTCTCGACAACCACAGCTACACCTACTGCCACGGCACCCAAGTGACCGTCGAACCCGGAACCGAGGTGACAGCCGGACATCTGATCATGACGTCGGGCAATACCGGCAACTCCAGCGGCCCACACCTCCACTTCCAGATCCGGAACCCCGACGGTGCCCTGCTCTGCCCGCAAGGTCCGCTCGAGGCCTGGTGGAACGGGATCGGGCTCAGCCCCGCCAGCGCACCTACCAGCGGCTGTACCCACTGAAAGGAACCGACAGATGACATCCGTCCAACGCCAGCCGATCGACCCGACCGAGATTCTCAGCAAGCGGCGGATCGCCGCCGCCTTCGCTTCCCTAACGGCCTCCAACGATGGCCCTTCCGATGGCTCGCTCCACCTCGACGACGACGAGCGACAGAGCATCGCCCACGCCCTCAACGGGAACTCACATCCCGTCGGCGGGTTCGCCCAGATGGTCCTCGACCAGTGGGACCAACTGGATGCCGACGATCGAGTAGCGGGACTTCTCCTCTTCGCCGAGATCGTCAACCGGCCCCACCGGCAACGAGCCGTCAGCCAGGGGGTGGAAAGGTGAGCGACGCATGTGTGAGCTGTGACGCCGAAACTCTCCTCACGGCGCAGGGGTTGTGTGAGTCGTGCCGTGACGATCTGCGGTTCGTCGTCCGGCCCGCCGCCCATCGCGAGGCCTACCGGCGCCGAGTCGCAGCCGAAGCCGGGTTCCGGGGAGAGATGGAACGACTCGGGGTGGTCATCATCACCAGCGTCCCCGACGACAACAGCCTCTGGATCTGCGACTTCTGCGACAGTCAGATCCCGGTTGCCGGTGAATACACCCTCATTCCGCTGCTCGGCAGCCACGCCCTCTGCACACCTTGTGCCACCACCATCCCCTACTGGCCCGACGGTTGGACCCACCCCACCCCACGAGCCTGTCGCTGTGGTGCCTGCCAAACGCCACTCCTGCGCACCCTCATCACCGAACCACACAATCGACACCGGACGGCACGGCGGTGGGGTATCGAACGATGACCCACCCGGCGCCGAACAGTCCTGACGGTGAGAAGATCCTCACCATCATCACCGGCGGCCTGATAGCAGCCTGCCTGATGGTGTGGACCGCCGGCCAGGTCGCCACCCGCCTCTGGGACGGCACCTGGATGCACGTTCCCCTGTTGGAGAGCCCGCTCATTCTCTGGAAGCTCATCGTCAACCCGGGACAACCGGTCCAGGCATGGCCACCTGCAGCCGGCGACCTGCTCCCCGACCCCCTCCCCTACTACGCCACCCTCATCTTCCTCGTGGCAGTTCTGATTGGCGCCGGTGCGCTCGGCTACCGCTGGCACGACCGCCATCAGAACTCCTCAAACGGCGAATCGGCCCGATGGGCCAAACCCCGAGACCTCAAACCCCTCCTGATCCGCCGACCCCAGCCAGGACGGCTCACCCTCGGCACCGTCAACCGAAGACTCATCGCCACCGAAGCCCAACACTCAGTCGCTGTCATCGGACCGGCCGGCACCGGCAAGACCACCGGATTCGCCATCCCCGCCCTCCTCGAATGGGACGGACCCGTCATCGCCACCTCCGTCAAAGGCGACCTCCTCGAACACAC
>JARGFH010000062.1 GCA_029210695.1 Acidimicrobiia bacterium | reverse complement strand
ACTACGCTCAACTGACCACTACCGGATGACTTGGAAACCAAACAACCGAGTCTCCATCAAACCCAGGGCGGTTCAGATGGCGGTAGACGACGTCGGAGAGGCGCCGTTTCAACGCCCGGATGGCTTCTTTCTTGGTTTTGCCTTCACCCAGTTTCCGTTCATAGAAGATACGCCCTTCGGTGTTGGTGTAGCGCAGTTGGGTGATGGCGATGAGGTGGAGGGCGTGGTTGAGCATCCGGTTACCCCGCGGGTTGAGCCGATGCCGTTTCTTCTGACCCGAGGATGCTTCGATTGGGGAGGTGCCGTTGTAGGCGGCATAGTGATGGCGGGTCGGGAACCGGGACACATCACCGGTGTAGCCGATGATCAACCCGGCCACGACTGGTCCGACTCCGTAGATGTCGGTCAGGGTGGTGCCCGATGCTTCCACCGCCACAGCTAGCCGAGCCTTCGAGGCGGTGACTTCGCGTTCGAGGCGCCGCACGGTGGCGAGCAGGTCATGGGCGATGCGTTTGCGTTCGGTTTCGATCACTGACCCTGGACGGACCCGTCGCAGCAGCTCAGAAGCCTGGCGGGGCACCATTTCTTTGCCCAACCCGCCGGGGATCAGGGTGGCCAACACGGCGTGAAGCCGACACGCTGCTTGGGTCTTGAGACTGGAAAGCTGCTTGTGACGCTTGGCCAGCATTCGTAACACCGCCACATGATCCTCGGTGGTCACCACCCGCAGTCCCGGTTGGCGGAGTGCCACGATGGCCACCGACCGGGCGTCGTTGGAGTCGTTCTTCTGCGAGCGGGTCGAGCCCAACACCCGCACCCGAGCCGACTGAGTGGACGGCACGTCCACCACATGTTCCCCAGCCGCCACCAGCTGCTGGGCCAGCAGATAGCCGTGGCCGTTGGCGGACTCGATCGCCCAACGCCGAGCAGGAAACCGCCCCGCCCACGCCAACAACTCCCCGGCCTGTCGGCGGGTCGCCTGCACCCGAAGCTCAGCAATAGTCGCCTCGTACGCGTCGACGGCAGCGGCCGTATGAGACCCTTTGTGGGGGTCGATTCCGATAATCACCGACATCACACACCTCCTCATATTGGGGTCGGTGGAACCAGCAGTGGGCACTCCTGATACCGCTATGCGTGCTACGCCTGTTTCGAGCCACACCGCCAGCAGGAATCCCGGCGAGCTCAGCGTCTCGTTCGAAAGCCAACCCAAAGGTGGCAGGCACATAGAGAGCCAGACCCGCCAAGACCCCTACAACGCTACGGGAACAGAACCCGCAACACACCTACAGACCTATCAGGCACGTATTGAGCGGGTGAGTGGGCCCTCGCCTACGCGAGCGAATCCGTCCTAGGCTCCCTGCCGTGACAACGTTCGAATTATCTCTCATCTCAACCGGCGGGACGATCGAGAAGACCTACGAAACTCAGTCAGGAACGCTGTCGAACGCCGTGAGCGTCCTCGATCACATGCTGGCGCAGGTACGGATCCCCGATCTGCGGATCGAGCGAGTTCACCTGATGAACAAAGACAGTTTGGACATGACCGGGGCGGATCATGATCTCATTGCTGCCACCGCCTACGAGCACGCCTTGTCCGCGGATGGTGTGGTCGTCGTACACGGTACGGATCGGTTGGCGGTCAGCGGTGAGGCGACCAACGCGCTGGGGACCCCGGGCGGTCCCATAGTGTTCACCGGCGCCATGCGGCCATACGAGTTGCGGGACACCGACGCGCTACAGAACCTCATTGAGGCTTTGCTGGCGGTGCGACTCATCGACCCCGGTGTGTACGTGGCGATGCACAACCGGGTCCTCCGATTCCCGGGTGTCATTAAGGACCTCGAGGCGGGGACCTTCGTGGGTGGCCTATCCGGCTAGACCGTCGGCTGCGTCACAGCATGGACCGATAGGTAATGACCCACCTCATACATCCGCATTCGATTGCGCATCCGTTCGGGCAGCAGGCCCGTCACCTCGCTGTAGTCGAGCACCTTGGGTTGATCTAGCTCGAAGTCGATGCCGTCCCTCGCCAAACTCGCACCTCCAGCGACGAGCAGGTTGCGCAGCCAGTCGACCGACACGCCGTAGGGAAGCGGGATGAGAAAACCGTCTTCGACCGGAATCGCCACGATCGGCGTGGTGAAGGCTTTGCCCGTCGATCGGCCGACGTGGTGCAGTTTGCTCGCATAGAACCCGGGTTGGCCGGCAAAGCGGAGCATGATCGGGTTGAATATCGTGCGGTTGAACCGGCGGATGAGGTAGACGAGCGGTGCCCAGCCGGTACGGAAGGCAAAGAGTAAGCCAAACTCCGCGAAGAGGAACGCCGTAACCACTCCACCGACCCAGCGGGCAAGTTTCTTCATGCCGGTTCTCCTGCCTCCATTGTGTCACCGGGGATGTGGCGCAGCTAGAGGCAACCGGCTACTCCGCCAGGGACACCTCCATGTCCGTCGCGGCGGCGAGCGTGTTCGACACTGCGCATCCCTTCCTGGCGATCGTCACGAGCTTGCGTTTCTCGTCGAGGGAGCTAGGCCCTTCTAGCTCGACGAGCATCCGGATCGCCGCAAATCGAAACGGCCCGTCCACGAGATCGCCACTGATGGATAGCGACAGGCGATCGACAGGGATGTTGCGCGCCTCGGCAGCCGAAACGAGCGTGCTCTTGAAGCAGGCTCCCCAGCCCAGCAGCATCAGGTGTCCGCCGTTGAAACCAAGTCCGGTGCCGCCGGTTGACGTTGGCCTGTCGAGGGGGATGACCGGGCCATCTTCCTGCCGCCCCACTGCTGCGTGACCGCGCAGTCCTTCGATCGATACACTCAAGGTCGACACGCTTCCTCCTCGTCGCAGGTGCGGGACCGTACCAGGGTCGTCGCACTCACCCGACGGCGATCAGACCAACCGCGACGAGAGCTCCGGCGAGGCCGACCAGGCGGGTTGTCGAGATCCGTTCCTTGAAGAAGACCCTGGCCAGCACCACCGTCGTCGCCGGAAACATGGAGGCCACTACTGCAACGATGGCCAGGGAACCGCGCTGAACGGCCAGGATGAAAGACCCGTTTCCGATGATGGTGAGTGCGCCGGCACCCGCCGCCGGTACCAACGACGCCCGGAGCGGGATGGTGTCCGCATGGGTTCGTGAGGCAATCAGGTAGAGCAATACGAAGCCGGCGGCGCGGGCGGGGATGAGCGGCCATATGCCAGATGAATCCGACACGAGGCTGAGGAAGATGAGCATGCTGCCGAACCCGAGCCCGGCCAGGGCACCGAAGCCGATCCCGGGCAGGGTTGTTTCGTCGCGATCGACCGGGGCGCGGCTGATCAGGTAGATCGCGGCAATTCCGATTCCGACACCCACCAACTGCAACCCGGTCGGGCGCTCGCCGGTGATGAAGGCGAACACCACCCCGGTGGCTGCTGCTCCTACGGCGGCCACCGGCGATACCACGGCGACCTGGCTCCTGGTGAATCCTGTGTACAGGGCGAGGACCGCCAGGGCCCCTCCGACTCCGGCCAGGGCTCCCCAACCGAAATCGGCCGGCAGAGGGTCACCGGGGATCAGCGGTGATAACACGACTGCGGTGATGAAGCCCGCCACATGCGAAGCAGCCACGACCGCCATGACTCGCCCGTACCGGCTCGCCATACCGCCGAGGAAGTCGCCGGCGCCACTGAAGGTTGCCGCCATGAGGGAGAAGAGAATTGCCACGCCCGATGAGGCTAACTGTCAATTGGCGGTGCGGCGGAAACCAGGAGTTCAAATCCACGAGCTCGGGTAGGCGAAGGGGTTTCGACCGCGCCCTTGCCGACACAATGCGACGTTCTCGGGTATGTTCTTCGCAGCATCCTGGTGTTTCGACAGCGGAACCGGGCAAATGGAGGGGACACATGCGAAGAGTCACGACACCACCAAGGCTGGCTGCCGCTGTGGCGCGACCCGATGCCGGACCGGGGCACCGGCCATGACGGCGGGGGACTTCACCCATCTGGCCATTCTCGCCGGGCTGCTCGAACGTCCGCTCCGCGTTGACGAGGCAGCCGCAGCACTTGGTCTCAGCCCTCAGGATGTCCTGGGACTGGCACACCAGGCTGTCGACGCCGGCCTGCTGGCGGCTGAAGGCGCCGGCTACGTAGCCGTCGGCGCCGCTCCCGAGGTCGATCCGCCCTACGCGGCCTACCTGGCCGGGCGGCTCGCCGACCACCTGGCCGAAGGTCGGGCGTCCGGCGAGGTCGGGCGGCTGCTGGCCCGAGCAGGGCGTGACCGTGAAGCAGTCGTGGCGCTGGTCGCAGCCGCTCTCGCAGATGACGATGACGACGCCGCCACACTGGCCTTTGAACTGGACTCCGAACTTGCACCAATCGATCGGTCCGATGCCGGGCGTCTCCACCTCATGCTCGCCCGCCATGCCCGCAATCGGGGTGTGAGTGCAGATGCCGACCAGCATGCCCGGGATGCCGTGCGCCGGCTCGAGGGCCCCGAGCTGATCGATGCCCTGGGCTTCGCAGGGGCGGTCGCCTCAGACCTCCAGCAATCGCAGCGCGCTGAGGCCCTCACGGCGCTGGGGGCCGGGTTGGCAACCAACCTCGGCCGGTTCGACAAGGCGGGCTCGCTGCTGACCCTCCAGGCCCGAGAACTCGCCCGGCTTGGATTCGCGGATGAGGCCGATGCCGCTCTGGCCCACGGTATCGCCATCCTCGAGGTGCACGGAGATCGAACCCAACGGTTCCGTGGATTGATGAACTCAGGGTGGGTGGCATTCGATCGAGGAGTGCTCCACGAGGCCGAGATCACCTTCGACGACCTGGCCGATCAGGCGGGCGATCTCGAGCACCCCGTGACTGAGGCCAATCAGATGGCCTACCACAGTCGGGCGCTGGCCATGGTCGGCCGCATCAACGAGTCGATGGAGCGGGCCGCGCAAGCAAACGCGATTGCCTCCGAACACGGAGCGTTCGCGATCCAGTTCCTCGTGGCGCTCGGCGAGGCGGAGGGCGCACTCGCCTTTCAGCGTGCCGGGGACGCCCTCGCGGCAACCGAGAACGCAGGGCAAATAGCTATCGAGCATTTGCAATCCTGGCGCAACCGGACGCTGCACTATCGCGCCAAGGCTGCGCTTCTGGACGGGGATGTAGGGGCGGCTCGACAGTTCCTTGATGAGGCCCGTGAGCTCACGCCGGCCGGAATCGACGGTTGGCGAGTTCGGAACCTCATCCGCGTCACCGAACTGGAGATGCTCGAGGGTGCGTGGCCGCAGCGGGAAGCGGAGGATCTGACCGATGAGTTTCTCCAAGCGCGGCAGTATCTGTCTGCTGCGGAGCTCCTCACGATTCGGTCCAGGCGGGAGAAGGATCCGGAGCTCGGTCTCCAGGCTGCTGCACTAGCCCGTCAGGTTGGCGCCCCCGCCCAGGCGTGTCTTGCCATCGAGGCGGCAGGAGCCTGGAGTGATACGGCAGTGGCTGCCCCGGTCGGAGCGCTCATGCGCGGCGCGGCGGCGAACATGCCGGATGACTGGCAAGCCGACCTGCAAGCAGTCCCGGCCTTTGCCCATGCGCTCGACACTGAGGCCGAAGAGGTAGCCGACCCCGAGGCGCTCGACGATCTTTTGACGGATGTGCTGACCAGTGCCGGCCTGGCCGGCGACATGGTGTTGAGTCCTGCCCAGCGCCGCGCCAGGGGCCTGGTGCGACGGAAACCCCGCCGCCGCCGGACTTCATGGACGACCTGGGCGGCGGCGGCGGCCGCAGTCGCCGCGCTGGTCATCGCCACCGTGGCGTTACTTTCAGAGCCTGATGCGACTGAACCGCCTTTGACCGCCACCCCTACCACGACCCCGGCACCGACGACGACGACCACGCTGCCGCTCGAATTGCGGGATGTTGAGACACCCGAGCTCGGTCTGTTCGGCTCCTACCAATTCAGGGGTGGGGGCGGGCTCGCCGGCATCGTGGAAGGTGGTGTCACCGAGCCGGCAGGTACCTACTGGGTGCAGAAGCCGGGTGGTTTCTTCCGCGCCGATCCGGTCGCATCCGGGCGATTTCTCTATCTGGGTAGCTCAACGAACGATCAGGTCTTCCTGGTCGACCTCAATACCGGAGTCGCCGTCGACTCGCTCGAGGCGGGTGGAAGAGTGCTCGTGCCGGTGGCGGTGGGCGATCTGCGGCCGGCCCGCGGTGACGCAACGGTAAAGATGGCGATCTATGTGTCTGAAAACGGGACGGTCCAGGGACAATCGGTGGAAGGCGCCAGTTCCTGGTTGCAACCGTTGGAGGACGGAGTCTCAGCAGGTCCCGTGATTGCCGGCGACCTTGCCGTGTTGTCGACCGAGGGTGGCCGGGTGATCGCGTTCAACTCAGATGGGATCGAGTGGATGGTTCCGGCGGAGGACGAGGACCCGTTCGCTCCCATCAGAGTCGAGGGGGCCTACTCGAACGGCATCCTCCACGTCGTCGACGAAACGGGGGATCTCCATCTGATCGAGGTCGCCACCGGAAAGTGGCTGTGCACTCGCGACGGCAGTCAGCCTCCGATCGGAAATCCGGTTGTCTCGGATGGGACGGTCTACCTGCAAGCCGTGGCGGCGTTGGTATATGCCCCGGCCGAGACATGCGACGGAACTCCCAACCAGGTCACGATCGACGCCGGCGTCAGCAACCCGATCGCGGTCAGCGATGGGGTCATCTTCTCGGCGGAGAACGACAAGCTGTTCCCGTACGATCCGACCCTGTTCACCGCCGAAAACCTGGCGTCGGCCCAGCAACTCGGACCGTGGGCGCCATTCGCGGCCGGCTCCGACATCACGACACCGCCGGTGATAGCCGACGGCATCGTGTACTTCGGTACCCAGCAGGGCATAGTCCATGCACTGGACCTCGCCACCGGTGCCGAGGTCTGGCAGTTCGATGTGAGCCTGGCCGTCGAGGACATCGTCTCGATACAGGGCTCACCGGTGGTGCTCAAGAACACGGTGATCGTTACCACGACCGGCGGGCACATCGTCGCCATCGCCACCAACGATCCGCAGTAACACAGGGCGGAGGTTCAGGCGGCCGGAAGCGTGATCCCGGTCTCGTGCTCGAAGCACCAGGCCCAGTTCTCGCCGGGTTCCTTCGACCGGATTACCGGGTGCCCGTGCTCGGCAGCGTGCTTTCGGGCATGCTTGTTCGGTGAGTCGTCGCAACACAGGGTTCGCCCGCAGGCGACACAGAATCGGAGATGCACCCAGGTCCCTCCCGTGGCCAGGCAGTCCTCGCAGCCTCCCGGCGGCATCGGATCTGCCGGAACGTCCAGCAGGTGCTCACATGGCTTTCCCATCTATGACCTCCTCGCTTCGCCGGACTCCCGTTCCCCCGGTGCCCGACCCGCTATGACCCCGATTCACGGCACTGTACAGATGCACGCTGGCCTTCGGTGGTCGCCGGTGTCCTGCGAGTACGCTGGGAACAGATAACCACGGGGAGTCGTGAGCGAGAGCGTAGCTTCCGGTCCGGAACGGGTTGGTGCCGGCGACCTGGGGGTCGAAGGGGAACTGCCTCGCCGACCCCGATGGGCGGTCCTGGGCATCGTCGTGCCTCTCTTTGTTGTTGCCGGGTTGCTCTTCACCGGCGGAACCAGACTCGAGCGTTCGGTGGAGCCGCTGGCAGGATTTGAGATTGTGTCGACGACCACAACGATCGGTTTTGCCGCCGATCTGACGGCCGGCTGGTCCTTCGCGCAGGTCGGCATCTGGGGCACCTTCGTCGATGTGACGGTGTTTGACGGTGGATTGCTGGCTGTAGAGCAGTCCCCGGAGGGCTCACACCTGTGGAGTTCGCCGAACGGGGGGCGGTGGGAGCCCGTCGACGATCCGGACGGTGTCTTCGCCGGGGCTTGGATCGAGGATATCGAGGCAACGGACTTCGGATTGGTCGCCGTGGGGGCGCGGATGCAGTCGGCGGGTTGGAGGCTGCCGGCAGCCTGGCAATCAACCGATGGTGTCACCTGGGTGCCGGCGTCGATGATCGCGGTGAGCCAACAGGCTGAGCTGTTCGGTGAGGTGGACGAAGGTTCGATCACCACGGTGATGCGATCTTCCGACGGGTTGTTGATCGCCGGCGGTGCCGCCAACGGCGGTGCGGCGATATGGCATTCCGCAGATGACGGTGCCTCGTGGGAGTTGACCCTCCGGGAGGGGTTGATCTCCGAAATCCTCGAAATCGCTGAAACCGGTGGCGGGTTCCTCGCCGTCGGGGATCTGACGCTCCGACCCGGCCTCTGGGAATCCAACGACGGCCTCAACTGGGAGCGTGCCAACACCTCACCGCTGGACGCGCCCGGACCGTTCGAGTATCCGTGGGAGCTGCTCGAGGTTGGTGACCGATGGTTGGCCGTCGGTGGGGACCGGCACGACCGGAGTCAAATGGACGAAGCAGGGCGGATTCGTCGTCCTCCGGTGGTCTGGTCCTCACTCGATACCATCGAATGGAACCGGGACCTTATCGACGAACTCGTCGGGGTGCGGTTCGTCTCTGTTCTCGAGGCCGGGCCGGGCTTGATTGCTGCCGGCACCAAGACATCCGGAGACGATTCACGTGCTGGTCTGTGGTGGAGCCACGGTGGCCTGGAGTGGGACGGCGTGCTCCTCGACGGCGATCCCGGAGCAACCCAACAGGTGAATGGAATGACCGTGCTTGGCGAGCGAGTCGTGGTCGTTGGTCAGAATGGGGCAGGACCGGCCGTGTGGATGTGGGATCCCGATGGCCCGGTATCTGTCGCAACATCGGTCGAGCTTCCCTACGTCGGTCGCTGGGTCGACCGTGGTTTGGTCGCCGAGCAGCGGTTGTGGCCGATCCATCAGGTCACAGAAGGATTTGTGGCCGTGTCCGAGCAGTCGGTCTGGCATTCCGCAAACGGAGTCGATTGGGACGAGTTGACGTTCGAGCAGGCCGGCCTCGATGAGGTCGAGGTGATTCACGAAATCACAGGAGATCGGGCCCCGTACTTCGCGAGCGGCATGTCGGTTGGTGAAGAGTGGACTTGGACCATTCTGCGGTCCGACGACGGACGGATCTGGACGCGGACCTGGCAGGCGGAAGATGCATGGAGATCCGGGCGCATCGCTTCCAACGGTGAGCGCCTGGCTCGGGTCAACGAGGATGGCTTTCTGGGCTACGGGTTCGATTTTGCCGCATCCAAAGACGGCGTCGATTGGCACGAGATCGAGTTGCCGCCCGTGGAGGGGTTCATCTCAGCGCTCGGTGGATTCAAAGGCGACTTTTTCGTGGTGATGGTCGCCGACTCGGCGGTGCCATCCCTTTGGCGGATCGGGGCGGACGACGGTTGGACGGCAGTGCCTGGATTGGACCTCGGCGATGGCTGGAGCCAGTTCTTCGCATCCGGAGATGTCTACTACCTCCTGGTCGGGTGCTGCGGCGAACAGAAGCTGTATGCGACGACCGATGGCCGGCAGTGGGATCCACTTGACCTCCCGACGGTCGGAGTGGACTTTGGTATCGATGTTCGACCGCTCGCCAACGGTCTATTCATGTCGGCGAGATGGTGGAGCGGCGAGGAGGAGTGGCCGGTCCGGCACTGGTTCTCCCTCGATGGCGTCACCTGGTCCGAGCTTCCGCCGATCGGCGCGGCGCGCTTCTGGGATATCGTGCCACTCCCGGGGAGTGACCGCATGGCCGTCTTCGAGATCGGTGAGACGGGAACCCGTTTTTGGGAATGGGAGCCCACAGACGAATGATCTCTGCCGCAACCCGCGACTCGCAACCCGCGACTCGCGACTAACAACTCGCGACTCGCGACTAACAACTCGCGACTAACAACTCGCGACTACGAAAGCAGCAGTCGCTCGAGCCGGCGCCCGATCACCGCAGAACCGGCCAGACCCATCACCAGCAACACCGCAACGTTGATCCAGATGCCACGGTCGAGCGCCCCGAGCGTCAGGCTGCGAATCAGCTCGGTCCCGTGGTAGAGCGGCGAGAACTGGGTGAAGCGCTGAAAGAACTCCGGGTAGACGTCGAGTGGGTAGAACGTGGCAGAGAAGAGGAACAGCGGCAACGTCACCATGTTGACGAGGTCGAAGTCCTGCCAGCTCCGCATGAAGGTGGTGGCGGCCATGCCGACGGCTCCGAACGCAAAGCCGATGAGCACCGTGGCCGGCAATGCCAGCACTCCCCACGGCGATTCGATCAATCCCAGAAAGGCCATCACGATGAGGAAGCCGGTCGAGTACATGACTCCTCGGAACAGCGACCACATGATTTCGCCGGTGGCGATGTCGCCGGGGCCCAGTGGCGTGGCCAGGATGGCCTTGTATGTGTTGCCGTAACGAATCTTGAAGAAGATGTTGAAGGTCGACTCGTACACGGCCCCGTTCATCGCCGAGGCGGCGAGCATGGCCGGGGCAACGAAGGCCGCGTACGGGACCAGTTCTCCGGTCGGGCCGGGCACATCACCGATCAGTTTGCCGAGGCCGATACCGATCGAGAACAGATAGAAGACCGGTTCGAAGAAGCCGGCGAGGATGACCCACCAGATCGACCGGTAGACCAGGAAGTTGTGCTCGAGGAGATGCCGCACCCGGTAGCTGGGTCGAACCGCCGGCGGCGCCACTCTGGCCAGCAAGGTGGTCATGTGCGAAGTCTCTTCGTCAGGTTGCGGTGGGCGAGCCGGGTTCCGACCGCCAGCAGACCCACCAGATAGGCGGCGTGCTGCCAGGCAGGTAGCGCGGCGTCGATGCCCAGCGCGGCTGCGCGGGTCAACTCGACACCGTGAAAGAGGGGCGTTGCGTAGGCGAGTCCCTGGAGCAGGCCCGGCAGTTGCTCGATCGGGAAGAACGTGCCGGAGAAGAGAAACAGGGGGACGATTCCGAACCGGAACACCATGGTCAGACCGGTGTCGTCCTCGATCCAGGCGGCGAAGGCGGCCATCGGTGCGGCGAAGGCGAGGCCGGTGAGGACTGCCGGAAGCACTGCCAGTGCTGCGTGGGCGGGATCGGCGGCGTCGAAGAGAACCAGTACGCCTGCAAAGATGCCGCAGATCATGAAGAGCCGGACTCCGATCCAGTACAGAAGGCCGGTGAGGAGGTCGGACACCGACAACGGAGTGTTCATGATTGCCGGATACGTCTTGAACCACTTGAGCCCTGCCATTACCGGGAAGCTCCCCTCGCCTGCCCCGCTCTGCATGCCGGCGGCGGCCAGCAAGCCGGGGGCCAGCCATACCAGGTAGTCGATGCCACCGAACCCGGCAGAGGAGTTGCGATCCACCAGCGAGCCGAGCCCTATGCCCATGGCGGCCAGGTAGAGGACGGGGTTGAGGAAATTGGAAAAGATCGAGGCCCGCCAGACTCGCCTGTAGTTGAGGGCCTCGCCTTCGAAGAACCGGAGCGGCCGGGCCGTCATTCGACCAGGGTCCGTCCGGTCAGGCGCAGGAACACGTCTTCGAGCGTTGACCGCCTCACGACCGCGCTCTCCGGCGTCAGGCCGCGAGCGCCCACCCCGGCCAGCGCTGCGTCGGCATCGTCAACGTAGAGGAGCACGCGGTCGGCCAGTGTTTCTTGCCGTTGGGCGAGTCCTTCGAGCGAGGCGAGGGCGGCGTCCTGCGTTCCAACCGGGAACCGGAGCTCGAGGACCTCGCGTTTCGAGTACTCGTCGATGAGCGATCTCGGCGAGCCTTCGGCGACGATTCGCCCCTGATCCATTACCACCAGGCGATCGCAGAGCTGTTCTGCTTCGTCCATGTAATGGGTGGTGATGATCAGGGTGGCGCCTTCCTGCTTGAGGCGGTAGAGGCGATCCCAGAGGATGTGCCGGGCTTGCGGATCCAGGCCGGTGGTTGGCTCATCGAGTAGGACCAGTTCGGGCTCGTTTATCAGTGCTCTGGCGATGGTGAGCCGCCGTTTCATGCCCCCCGAGAGGTGTTCGACCTTGGCGTCCCGCTTGTCCTCGAGATGGGCGAAGGCGAGCAGTTCCTCGATCCGTTCATTGATCACTTTGCGGGAGAGGTCGAAGTAGCGGCCGTAGATGTAGAGGTTGTCGCGGACCCGCAGTTCTTCGTCGAGCATGTTCTCCTGAGGGACCACACCAAGTCGGCCCCGAATCTCCCGACCATCGGCGTCGGGGTCGAGTCCGAACACTCTGAGCGTGCCATCGCTGATCGGCGAGGTGGCGCCGACCATGCGCATCGTCGAGGACTTCCCGGCACCATTGGGACCGAGGAACCCGAAGACCTCCCCCGGATGGATGTCGAAGTCGACGGCATCGACGGCCGTGAAGTCGTCGAATCGTTTGGTGAGCCCGCGGGCGGTGACGAGTGGTTGGGACATGAGCCGGATCAGGATACCTGCCGGAGTGCGAGGGTTGCCGATGGTTTGTGGCGCGGGCGATTTGAGCAGAGATCGACCACTGGATGTGAAGTTTCTCGGATGGCTGACATCGCCATTACCCAGGCCTTGCGGGCGAAATCGAGGTTCCGCTCGATTCAAGATGGCGAAACACCACCACCCTTGGTGAGAGATTCGCGTGACAACTAGATCACCCAGGGTGTATCGTTTGAGGGCATTCTCTCTGGGCGGAGCCGGATGCGGAGATCGGGAGGCAACAAGAATCGTTCCGATGATGGCGCCACCATCGTCGAATTCGCGATCGTGGTCGGCCTCTTCAGCGACTATCTGGTGGGGGGAACCGACAAATGCAACGAGATCGCCATCAAGTGGTCGGGTGCGGATCACGATTGGAGCGGCGTCCAGTACGCTCCGAACGGGGCGGTTGACATGTCGGCGGCGAACAACAGCTCGTTCAACGGCAGCATTCTGGCCTACAACATGGCGCTGAAAGGGGCAGAGTTCAACCTGACCTACGACGACTCGTACAAGAGCGAACCTGCGACGACGATTCAGCTCCAGGAATAGCCGCCGGATCGGAGCAGTTGGGACGCAGCTGCGCCTGAACGGGGTATCTGGTGGGCCTATCGTGTGCCGGACACCGACCGGGAGAGACCGTGCCGTTCGAACTCACACGCCAGGACTCCGTGTTCATCCTCACCCTGGACGAGGGTGACAACCGCTTCAATGCAGCATCGCTGGCGCGTCTCAACGAAGTGCTGGACGAGGTCGAGGCGGTGGCCGGTCCGGCGGCCCTCGTTACAACCGGGGCGGGGAAGTTCTACTCGAACGGTCTCGACCTCGACTGGATCATGACCGGGCAGACAGACTGGACCTTCGCCGATCTGGCGATCGAGACGCAGCGCCTCTTCGCTCGAACCCTCACCTTCCGGAGGCCGACGGTGGCCGCTATCAATGGGCATTGCTTTGCCGCCGGTGCCATGTGGTCTCTGGCCCACGACTTCCGGGTCATGCGCGAAGATCGAGGGTTTTGGTCGATGCCGGAGGTCGACATCAAGATCCCATTCACCCCTGGCATGTCTGCCCTCATCCAGGCGCGATTGGCTCCGCAGGTGGCGCATCAGGTCATGACGACCGCACACCGGTATGGCGGTGCGGCGGCCCAGGATTCGGGCATCGTCGACCGGGCCGTCGGTGAGGAGGCGTTATTGTCGACGGCCGTCGAGATGGCGCGCATGCTGGCCGGTAAGGATCCCGATACCCTGCACGCCATCAAGTCGGGTATGTACGGCCCGGTTGTTTCGGCACTGAGACCGTGAGAATGCCTGGTTAGGTCTCACGCGTTTTGTGCCGATAACACCTGGGCGCCCGAGGTGTCATGAGGACCGAGTTGTCAAACCCATTCCAGCCTGAGCTCCTGCGTGTCTACCAATCGACCCGCCTTTGGCTGGCCGCGGTCGGAGCGGCCGTGATCGTGGTCGTCGGTAGTCTCACGGGCTGGCAGCGTGGTGCATGGATCCTGCTGGCTGCGCTGATTCCTCTCGGGCACGAGACCTACGTCCGATCCACGGGCCGTCGCACAAACGTGCCGACGCTGATGGTGATCGATGGCGCCGCCCTCGGTCTCTCTGCCCTCCTTCTCGCCCTGCCGGTCGTGGCTGTATCCGTCTTCTCCTTCTACGTTGTCGTTGTCGTGATCCTGGCAACCCGCCGCCAGGCCACCGCGCTCGTGATCTACGGACTCCTCTGGACCGCTCTCGGTCTGATCGCCGGCCGCCTCGAGTGGTTCGCACCGCTCACCGAAGGCGCCCAACTCATGATTGAGCTGGTTGTGACCCTGTTCTTCGTTGCGGCTCTGGCCTGGGTGACCTACCGCATGATGAAGGAGACGGGCCGCCTAGCGATGGAACGCGCAGAGATGGAGGAAACGCTGCAAGCAGAGGAGCACCGTTTCAGAACGATGATCGAGAACGCCTTCGACGGAGTCGCAATTATCGGCGGCGGCGGGGAACTGATCTACGTCGGCGCCTCGATTGAGCGCATTCTTGGCTTTTCTCCCGGGCAACGAATCGGGCGCCCGATGCACGACATTGTGCTCGATGAGGATGTGCCACTCGTTCTGGGCGAGTTGGCACGAATTGCGGAGACACCAGGTGGGACCGCCCGGACCCGCGTTCGCGTGCGGCATGCGGACGGGTCCATCCGCATTCTCGACATCAGCGCGCAGAACATGCTGGATGAGCCGAGCGTCGGTGGCATCGTCGCCAACTTCCGCGACGTGACCGAACAGGCCGCCGCCCAGGCTGCGCTCGAAGAATCCAATGCCCGGCTGGCCGAGCTGGTGCGGTCGAAAGACGAATTCGTCGCATCGGTTTCACACGAGTTACGGACGCCGCTGACTGCAGTGCTCGGTCTGGCGGAGGAACTACGAGATCATGCGCACAGCTTCTCCGCTGAAGAACAGATTGATTTGCGTGACGTGATTGCGGTTCAAGCGCGCGAGGTCGCGGCGATCGTCGAGGATCTGCTCGTGGCAGCCAGAGCCGACATCGGTGCGGTGACCATTCTTCCGGAGGCGTGTGATGTACGTCGTGCAGTGGACGACGTTCTGTCGGTTCTCGAACCCAAGAGCACTGTGGCCGTTTCTGTCAGTTCGCCGGTCATTGCGTACGCCGATCCGGGACGCTGCCGGCAGGTGGTCCGCAACCTCCTGACCAACGCGTTGCGGTATGGGGGCACTCGGGTGAAAGTCGACGCCTGGACGGACGGGGACATGGTTCACCTGGCGGTGCGCGACAACGGCTCCGGACTCAGCGAAGAGGACGCAGCCCGCGTCTTCCAGCCTTACCAGAGCGCTCACCGTCAGCACTCGCAGCCGGCGTCGATCGGATTGGGTCTCACCGTGTCTCGCCAGTTGGCGAGGCTGATGGACGGAGATCTGGTCTACAGGTTCGACGGAGAGTGGAGTTCGTTCGAGCTGACCGTGCCGCGTCAGACCTGATCCCAGCAGGTTTCTCCGCAATGCTCTGTATTGCTACGCGCCATAGCATTGCTGAGAAAACCGGTTCTACCACTCCACGACGGGTTCAAGGGCCCGCGCCGCCTGTACCGCGTGTTGAGCTTCGCCCGGCAGGGGCGCGATACCGTCGAACCCACTTCCCCCAATGTGCTGCTGGAGCATGGCGACGAGTTCTACCGGGTCCCATCCGGCAAGTTCGGTGACAGATCGAATCCCGGCGTCCAGGTAGAGCCGGGCCCGAATGCCCTTGAGGCCGCGGATGCGGGCCAGGTCGGAGAGACGCACTAGCTCCTCGAGGTCATCGAGCGAGATGGCTGCCGTTCCCGCCAGCGCGGTGCGTTGCGATCGGGTACCGGCGGCTGAGAGGAGATCTTCGATGCTGCGAATCCCGATGGTTGCGAGCCGGTCGGTGGTGGTCTGGTTCACGCCGCGGAACTGGCGGAGCCTGAAAGGGGTCTGTTCTACTCGCTGGCGGCGCATCGCTCCGGCAACATGCACCATGACGGGGTCGTCGATGAACTCGTAGTAGTAGCGCAACCCCCAGAGGTGGAGCTTGGCTGATACGCCGGGCTCTGCTTCGACGTCGGCGACGAAACTTTCGAGGTCGGCCGGGCCGGCATCATCGAGATCGAGGCCGTGATCGCTCAGGTAGGTCTCGAACTGGGTCGTGAAGTCGATGGCGCGGAGGGCAGCAGTGGCCGATCTGCCGCCCTCCTTCAGGAACTGCCTGAAGGCATCAACATCCATACCCGCATCGTACTTAACGGCCCGGGCTGGAACCCGCTCGCTGGTAGATGCGGGGCGCGGCGGCGGGATGTGACAGGCTCGGTGGAGACCGGTCGGCCCCGGCAGCTCTAACCGTCACTCGGCTCAAAGATGAGGTCAAACTCGAGTCTCAGGTCGTCGGCAACGTCGGCCACATGAGCGACCTTGGGGATTGTCAGTTCGAAATCCTGGCGGAGCACGTCGGCCCAACCGGTCACTCTGACCCCCTCCGGTGAGACAACGTTGAATGTTGCCGTGAACGTGACGGGGAGTGTGATTCCCCGCACGGTGAGATCTCCAACGATCGGCTTTTCGGATCCCTCGGCGACGTCACGGAGATCGATTAGCTCGGCCGGCGTGAAGGTGATGGTGGGGTACTTGCTGCTGTCGAGGATGAAGCGATTGATGGCGGTGTCGCGCCAGCCGATCTCATCTCCGAGGGGATTGGGCTCTTCCCCAGGCTCAGTGTCGAAGTAGGCGGCCTTGATGATCACGGGCCCCATCACCACCGTGGATGGATCATCGAGGTCGGCGATGACCTCCGCCGCCACTTTCGTATTGACCCCAACCACCGTCTTCGGCGAGCCGCGGAACATCTCGTCGATTACGAACCAAACCTTGCTACCGGGTGCCGTGACGAACGTGGTCGGCGTAGCGAGGTCGGCTTCGGCCACCAGGGCGTCATCGGGCCCAACAGCTTGCACCACAATCGGTTCACTGGAATTGGCACAGGCGCCAAGAAGCAATGCCAGCGCAAGAATGGATACGGTCGACTTCATGGGTTCCTCCGGGGCTCTACGTCTATACGTACCCGGCAGGAATGCGGATGACGCGGCGGTTCAGTCGGTCGAGAGGGGTATCGATCCGTCGTTGCGGTGGTATTCATCGTGAGCGGCCAGGAGGGGTTCCCAGTCCTCAGGATGCTCGACGTCGACGGCGACCAGGTGGCGGGTGATAGGCCCGTCGTCCTCCGCGAACGATCTCGCATGGCGGATCAGGCCGGCAGAGACGTCGTCGATGCGCCGGTGCTGGGCAAGGTGCTCTTCCCACGAAACCGTGAGGAAGACTTCTGAGAGGCGATGGGGGTCGGAGGCGTTGCGGTAGAGCCGCCATCGGTAGGCGCCCGTCCGGAGGCGAACGAGACGGACTTCGCTCATCACCGTGAGGAACTCGTCGAGGCGCCGGCCGTCGATGAGCCACGTGTTGACGATCATGACCGGGCCTCCCTCAGTGGCGACGTGGCCATCAGCGGTCCGTTCTCCTGAGAACTCGGGCATTTCCACATCCGCCAGAGCAGGGATCTCGAAGCGAGGGGCGGCGATTCCGAGCGCAACGGATCCGACGCTCAGCACGATCATCGAGTTGCCCGCCCCTACAAGATCTGCAAGAACTCCGGCCACGATCGAACCGAGCGGTAACACTCCGACGAAGGCCAATGAGTAGAGACTCATCGCTCGCCCGCGCACCCATTCCGGAGACATCAGCTGGGCAGTGGCATTGGTCGTGGTGAGGGTCCACACCCACGTTGCTCCGGCCACGAGAAGCGGGACGACGGCCCAAGCAGGGGTTTGTGCCAGCCCGGTTCCGATGCCTGCCAGGCCGAACAGTGTGATGGTGATGGGCACCGAGCGGGCTTCGAGTGTCTCCACCACCGCCTGGCGAGTGAAGGCGCCGATGAGCGCCCCCAGCCCCATCGCGCCGAGGAGCAGGCCGTACGTGCCGGCGGACCCTCCGAGTTCCTCGGTACGGCTCGGAAGAACGGACTGGACCACCGAAGACGTCATCGCGAAGAGAGCGGCGAGCAGTAGCAGCCTTCGAAACGGTGGGGTGAAGCGGGCGAACCGCACCCCATTAGCGATGGCGTTGGCCACAGATGAGCCGTCCTGGTCGGCGATCGTGAATCGCCCCGTTAGTGCGGCAAGCACGATGATCACGCCCAGGTAGCTGAGGGCGTTGAGGCTAAACGCCAGTTCTGGTCCGGCCGTTGCCACAATCAGGCCGCCAAGGGCCGGTCCGACTGCCCGGGCGACGTTGAACGCCACCGAGTTGAGAGCCACCGCGCTGGCCACCATTCCGCGCGGGACGAGGTCGGGGACCATCGCCTGCCAGGCAGGGAGGTTGAACGCCACGCCGACCCCCAGGAGGAGCGAGAGAGTGAGGAGACGCCCGGGCGTCACGAGATCGAGGGCGCTGAGGAGGGCCATGCCGGCCGCCGCCAGACCCATCAAGGTCTGGCTGACGAGCAGCACCCTGCCGCGGTTGGCCAGGTCGGCTACTGCTCCGGCCGCAAGGGCGAGGAAAAGCAGGGGAAGGGTGGTGGAGGCGACCATCAACCCCACCCAGGTCGCAGACCCGGTCAGCTCGAGCATCAACCATGACCCGGCCACCGCCTGGAGGAACGACCCGACATTGGAGAAGATCGAGGCGATCCACAAAGCCCGGAAACGGGCGATTCGAAGAGGAGCGACTGCCTGCGACATGAACTGCAGTGTATGAGCCCCGCGGCGCCGACCGGGCCGCCGTTACCTGAGGCGTCAGAGCCGCTCGGTATGAACTCACAGGAAAGGGGCTAGACACCCCAGGGTTGTATCTTGTCAAGCGGCGGCTTTGTCTCGTGTTGTCTGGCGGTGGGCCCAGGCG
>JARGFH010000061.1 GCA_029210695.1 Acidimicrobiia bacterium | reverse complement strand
CGCTGCTCCCCATCGCCCTCTACGCCGGACTGTTCCCGGGAGCGGGGCGGAGCCTGCTGTGGCACTGGGTAGCGGCCCTCGTGCGTGTCGTCGCACTGGTGGTCGTGATGGGTGTCTTCCTCGCCATGTTGGTCACCGGCCTCAACGGGCTCCTTGACGTCGCCGGTGGCCTGTGGACCCGGTTCCTGCTGGTGATCTTCTTCATGGCCGTCATGGCGGTGGGCCGCCGCCAGCTCCTCGACATCTCAGCCCGTTTCGCCGACTCCACCCTCCAACGTCTCGAAGGCGGCCAGATCGGTGGAGCGCACGGTGCCACCTGGATCCGCCCCTACCAGGCGGGAGGACTCACCGGCCTCGGCGTCACACACACCGTCAGACAAACCACAGCCGACATCCCCGCCCGGCCCCTCAGCAAACAACGTCAGGGCCCGGCGTTGCCAGCCGCCGCGTGGCGCCAGGCGCAGCGGAGGGCCTCAGCGTGAGCTGGCACGTCGTCGCCAAGGCCGCGACTCAGCTCGCCAAGGCCAAGCTCGCCGAGAAGGCCGCCGAGCGGCGCACGAATCTCGGACTCAAACACGTGATCATCGCCGTCGGGATCGTCACCGCGCCCGTAGCGCTGATCCTCCTCCTGGTCGCCCTCGGTGTAGCAGCCGTAGTCGCCGGAAGTCCCGCAGCCGCTGCGGGCGGGGCGCTCGGCATCCCGCCAGTGGTGTTCTCCGCCTACGTCGCCGCCGAGGCAAACGTCTCCAGCATCGCAGCGGACTGCAAAGTTGATTGGCCGATCATCGCCGGCATCTGGAAGGTCGAATCCAACCACGCCACCTACCGCGGCCGCACCGTCACTCCCGACGGCATCGTCACCCCTCCCCTCTACGGGATCACCCTCGACGGCTCGACCCCCGGCTCCGAACAGATCCCCGACACCGATGGTGGGGTCCTCGACGGCGACCCGACCTGGGACCGGGCCGTCGGTCCCGCACAGTTCCTCCCCGGGTCCTGGCGTGCCCTCGGACAGGACGGCAACGCCGACGGCACCAAGGATCCGCAGAACGTGTTCGACGCCGCGCTCGCCACCGTCGCCCACCTCTGTCTCACCGCCCCCGGCGACTACACCAACCCCGACGACCTCGCCGGAGCGCTCCTCCGATACAACAATTCGGCCGTATACGTCACCGCCGTCACCGGGTGGATCGACTACTACCGGTCCTTTCGATTCACCCAGGGAGCCGTCACCGCCGATGGCCTCTACGCCTTCCCCCTCCCCATCGATACGGTCACCCTCGCCCAGATCCGCCGCAGTCACCACGACTACCCCGCCACCGACCTCACCGTCCCAGAAGGAACACCCGTCTACGCCGCCCACCCCGGCACCGTCACCAACCTCTACACACCGTGTCCCACCTGCAAATGCGGCTTCGGTGTCACCATCACCGGCCACGACAACCACCGCTACACCTACTGCCACGGCACCCAAACCTTCACCCAAGCCGGAGACGACGTGACCGCCGGGGAGCTGATCATGGCCTCGGGGAACACCGGCAACTCCAAGGCTCCTCATCTCCACTTCCAGATCCGCAACCCCGACGGTGCACTCATCTGCCCACAACCCCTCCTCGAAGCCTGGTGGAACGGCATCGCACTCAGCCCCATCGCCGCACCCACATCCGGTTGCACCCACTGAAAGGAGCCACCACATGACACCCGACCACCACACTCCCACAGATCCAAGCGAGATCCTCACCAACCAAAGGCTCGGAACCGCCATCAGCGCCCTCGCCGACCCCGACCGGAACCCGAACGGATCGGTGGCCCACCTCGACGAACGCCAGCGGCATGCCATACGCGAGGCCCTCAACCGGTCCTCCGATCCCCTCGTCGCCGTCGCCCATGACCTTCTTGACCAGTGGGACCGGCTGGCCGACGACGACCGGACCGCAGGCCTGCTGCTGTTCGCCCAACTGACCAGAGACCCCGAGCGCCAGCGAGAAACCGGACGGGGGATGGGACGATGACCGGTCCTGACGTCTGCGTGAGCTGTGACGACGAGACACAGCTCACGCCCGAGGGTCTGTGCGGACGCTGTCGGGACGACCTCCGGTTCATTATCCGACCCGTCGCCCACCCCGAGGCCTACCGGCGACGGGTCGCCGCCGAAGCGGGCATCCGAGCCGAGATGGAACGCCACGGCGTGGTCGTGATCACCAGCATCCCGCAAGACAACGGCCTGTGGATCTGCGACTTCTGCAACACCCAGGTCCCCGCCGACGACGAGTACACGCTCATCCCGGTCCTCGGCAGCTACGCCCTCTGCCCGTCCTGTGTCACGACCATCCCCTACTGGCCCGATGGCTGGACCCAGCCGAGTCCGAGGGCCTGCCGCTGCGGAGCCTGCCAAACCCCCCTGCTCGAAGCCTCACTGCACGAACGACAGAGATCCGGCCGGTCGCTCGACCGCCCCTCACCCGGCGCGGGTGTCGAGCGATGACCGAACCCGCCTCCCAGCACAGCCCCGAGGGTGAGCAGGTCCTCACCGTCGCCGCCGCGGTGTTCGTCACATGCTGCGTCGCCGTGTGGACCGCAGGCCAGATTGCCGCCCGCATCTGGGCCGGGGCCTGGCTACCGGTCCCCCTCTGGGACAGCCCGCTGATCCTGTGGCAACTCGCAGCCGACCCTGCACGACCCGGTGACGCCTGGCCGCCTCAGGCCGCGACGCTCGTTCCCGGCCCGACCGCCTACTACGCGATCCTCACCATCCTCGGCATCGTCATCCTCGCCGCGGTGGCGGTCGGATGGCGATGGCACCACCAGCACGGGCACTCCGCCGAGGGCGACACGGCCCGATGGGCGAAACCACGAGACCTGAAACCGCTCCTCGTCCGCCGCCCCCAACCCGGACGGCTCACCCTCGGCACCGTCGACCGGAGACTCGTCGCCACCGAAGCCCAGCACTCCGTCGCCGTCATCGGCCCCGCCGGCACCGGCAAGACCACCGGGTTCGCCATCCCCGCCCTCCTCGAATGGGACGGACCCGTCATCGCCACCTCCGTCAAGGGCGACCTCCTCGAACACACAATTGCCCACCGCCGCACCGTCGGCGAAACCTGGGTCTTCGACCCGGTCAGCTCCACCGCCGAACCCTCCGCCGGATGGTCACCCCTCAACACGTCCGGCGACTGGCAGGGTGCCCTGCGGATGGCCGCCTGGCTCGCCTCCACAGCCCGGGCTGGGGAACGCGGTGGACTTCAAGACTCCGACTTCTGGTACGCCGTCGCCCAGAAACTCCTCGCCCCACTGCTGTTCGCCGCCTCCCGCAACGGCGCCACCATGGCCGACGTCATGCGCTGGGTCGACCTCCAAGACCAAGAAGAGCCACTGCGCGCCCTCCAACACGCCCAAGAACTCGACGCCATCCAAGCCTTCGCTGCTTCGGTCAACCGAGAAGAACGCACCCGCTCCTCCGCCTACACCACCGCCGAAACCGTCCTCGCCGCCTTCGCCGACCCCGGCGTCCTCAACACCACCACCCGCCAACCCGCCATCGACCCTGACCGACTCCTCGACGGCGGCAACCACACCCTCTACATTTGCGGGCCACTCCACGAACAGGCTCGACTCCGACCCCTCTTCACCGCCCTTATCGAACAAACCGTCGCCCGCATCTACGACCGAGCCAACAGAACATCCGACCGTCTCACCAAGCCGCTACTCCTCGTAATCGACGAGGCCGCCAACATCGCGCCACTTCCCGACCTGGCCCAGATCGCCTCCACCGCCCGAGGCGTCGGCATCCAACTCGTCACCGTCTGGCAAGACTTCGCACAGATCCAGGCCCGCTACGGCACCTTCGCCCAAACCGTCATCAACAACCACCGAGCCAAGGTCGTGCTCGCAGGCGTGTCCGACACCCCCACCCTGGACTACTTCAGCCGCCTCATCGGCGACGAGGCCGCAGTCGAAGAGTCCCGAAGCCGCAACGCCGACGGACGAGAGAGCGTCACCGAATCTGTTCGCCATCGGCCCCTTGCCCCCGCGTCCGACCTCCGACGTGCCGCCACTGGAAGCGGCGTGCTCGTCTATGGCAACTTCCACCCGGCGCAGCTCAAGCTGCGGCCATTTCGAGCTCCCGACCGCACCGACTCGACCCGCCTCCGTCTGAGAACATGAATATCCGAGCGGTGTAGCTGAGCGCCGCGGACGTGTTAGGTGGGAGAATGTCAGCACACGCACTAACTGACGCGGAGTGACGAGATGAATACTGATGCTGTTTGGCGCCGAATCGTCAATCATTCGGGGCACACGTTTCACCAGCTTCGAGGGAAGCCATTCACTTACGAAGCACGAGGGCGAACCATCTACCTGGAGGCGACAAACCGCATGATCAGCCGGACGGCAATCGAGAAGGCACTTGAGCGAGTACCGCTCGAGAACACCGTCGTGGTTCAAGACCTCTCCGCCCCGTCGTACATCTACGGGATCCTCATGGATCCCCGCGTTCGAGCCGGCGACTGGTAGGGGAAAGATGACTTCCGCGGGACACGCCTGCCCTCCAACTGATCTCTCGCTGCCCAGCCCAGAGGAGCACGACGCGCGGGTCCTGGTTGCCCGACACACCAACGCCCGGCTCGTCCAGACCGACCGGAGCGGCGGCCCGGACTTCTGCATCGAGCGGGAAGGATCGCATCACGGGATCCTCGAAGTAACCCGAGAGACCAACCAGGACTGGAGAGCACAAGAGGCGCAGCTGAAGACCAAAGGCTGGGTGTTCTACACATCCCTCATTGATCTCTCCTGGCAGTTGGATCTGATCGAGGGTGTCGTGCCGATGAAGCTCGATCTTGACGCCATCGCGGAACTGACCGCCGCTATCGATGCGCTCGGTCTGGAGCTCTTCCCCGACTCCTTGGATGAAGAGCGACCCGAGGTGAGTGCCCTCAGGGACCACGGCGTCGCGTCGGGCTACAGGCGGGACGAGCCCGGCGGGTACATCTACTTCGGCACGCCCGGCATCCAAACTTGGACGGGCGCCGATCACCTGAACGAGGCCGTCACGCATCATGTCGGTGAGAATCGAGCGAAGATCACGAGTGGACCCGGCGAACGCCACCTGTTTCTTTGGATCGAGTTCCACTCAACACCCACTTGGATTCAAGTAACCGATGGGCCCCTACCCGATTCAGCACCTCCGCTGGACGACGTCGACGTCGTGTGGGTAGCGGCCGAGGATCGAGAAGGCGTCCACCTCTGGCGGGCTGACGCGTCGGGGTGGGCCGTAGTCCAATAGTGACGTCGCGGCGACTCGCGAGCTTCAATCAAGACCAGCCGTTGGCTCGCAGCGAGAATGGAGGCGATGGAAGCAGAAGTCGTCGAAGTCGGAATCTCGATCGAGGTCGAGCATGACGGGACGCCCGTGATCAACCATCTCAATAGCTCGGACTACTGCCGGCTCTCGTGGGCCCGAGGTGGCGGTCCACCCTTTACTCGGGGTATCTACCTGTGGACGAGCGACGACCACAAAGTCCTCTACGTCGGGAAGGCCACCAGCAACCAGACCAGCCATCTCTATCGCCGGATCACCGCCTACAAGCGGGCAACACCCGGCAAGACGCAATGGACATCGCTCCGCATCAACTCCGACATCCTTGGATACGTCCAAGGTGGCGGCAGAGTTCGGCTCATCTGCCTGTCGATGCCGGATGCTGATCCCGAGGACGTCACGCATGAAACGCTCATCGACCAAGCGCGGCCTCCATGGAATCGCCGGCGCAATCCACACCCGAGAAGTGTGTATGCCGCAATGTCGCTGGCCGATCTCCTCGACATTCCAGTCTCGGAGCCTCTTCCAACCTCGGTGTCACTCCCCGTCTGACTCGCCGCCGAGAATCAGCTTCCCCACTTTTGGGCGATGTAGTCGACCGCCTCGCGGGTGCTGAGTCTTCTGGTGGAATTGCCGAGGCGGACGTAGAACCAGTCGTCGTCTTTCATCTTGACGTAGACAGGCGATCCACTTGCGCGGGCAACCACGCGGCAGATCGTGGTGCCGTTGACCGATGGGAAGTCGATGGAGGCGTTGGCGGTCGCGGCACCGCCGATGGAGCTCTCGACAAGAGTCGTGAGCCAATTCTCAAAGCCATCGAGGTCCTTGCGGGGCGTGACCTTGAGGTCCTCGTCGAGACCGGTTGGATGTCCCAGATCGTCGACTCCGATGAGCAGCGTTCCGCCATGGCCGTTCATGAACCCAGCGATACTCTTCACCACCGCGTGCTCGAGCTCGCGATCCTTGTCCTTGATGAACTCGTTCCAGCGAGCCGTCCGCTTGAACTCGAGGGTCCTGCTCTCGCCGGTTGCGATGAGGTCCTGCATCGAGCCCGGCGTTGGAGCCTCCTCTGGCTCGACTGGACCTGCCTGCTCCTCAATCTCCTCCTCAACATCCTCTGGCTGCTCGGGGACTCCGACCCACGATTCGATCATCGAATCGCGATCGACATAGGAGAACGACGTTTTGGCGTACTCATGAGGCGCCAGCTTCTTGAGCTGCTCCTTGACCCGGCGCCGACCTTCCATCGCGAATTCGACATATTCGCGTAGCTCGGACCTTGTCCACTCACCATCGGGATGCAGGATCTTGAGAAGGCCGGACAACGTCTTACGCACAGCGCGGTCATCACGTGCGTTCAGATGAGGACCGAAGGCGAACTCATGCCCAACAGCGTCGGCGAAGCTGAAACGCCTCGAATCTCGCAGTGCTTCGGACAGGTAATCCGACACAAACCCGTAGTGGCTTGTGAAGGAATCCGGCTCCATTTTCGGCACATCCCAGCCCGGGAGGTAGTAGTGCAATCGGTCGATGAACGCCGCATCAATCATAGCGTTGGGGAGGTCCGCGAAGAGGTGACTGGTCTTGACCAGTGTCTCTGCTGGTAGATCAATGTTCCCAAGCAGCACTATCGACGCGTCAGCAGGAAGCTCTTCCTTACCGCGTGCGAACGACCCAGACTCCATGTAGTCCTTGAGCATTTGCACCACCGAGGAGTCACCAAACTGCATCCCCGCAACCTCGTCGAATGCCACCACATCCCACAGCCCAACCAGGCCGAGCCGACCCGTTCCAAGATGGACGAAGAGCTGTGGAACCGACGTCTTGCCACCTGAGATGAGGATGGCGTTCGGAGATGTCTCTCGGTAGACGAACGACTTCCCAGTCCCGCGGGGTCCAAGCTCCACGAGGTTGTAATTGCGTTCGGCCATGGGGACAAGCCGCAAGAGGATGAGGAGCTTCTTTCGGAAGTCGTACTTCCCAGGTTCCAGGCCGACCGATCGCACCAGAAGGTCCACCCACTCATCACGGCCAAACGCCTTGCGACCCTCGCGATACTCCTCCTGCGAGAACGCGGCGACCTGAATCGGCTTCAGCGACTCGATAAAGAAAGGATGGGACTTCTGGCCGACGTCCTCCGTCTCGTTGTAGACCAGATCTGCCTGCGCCCAAATCCCACCTTCCAGGAGACGCCGGTACTTATAGACGATGTCCTCTGGTACGTGGACATATTTGCTGCCAAAGTTGGCGAACTCGGCCCAGAACTTGCCTTCCGTCTCGACGAATCGCACCGAGATCCGGTCGATGATCCTGTGAGAGCCCTTGCGCTTCAGATCTGCCTGTGCGGTCTGGGACTGATCGGGCCAGACGAAGTTCTCGGTCAAGGTCTGGTTTACGACGCTGAGGCCCACCTCGATAGCAGCCGGATCGTCGGTGGCGCAGTACTTGCCCAGCAGGTACTCCAGGACATAGACGGGCACATTGGCGCCAACCTTCACCCGTCGAACCAGGTCCTTGCGGACCACACGGCCCGGGAAGGCCTCGTTGGCTTTGGAGTCAAGTGCGTCAAGCGTCAAGATCGGCCTCCACCAATACCGGAGCAGCCACAGGTGCGGGCTTGGAACGGCCGATGCGCCGGTCTGTCTTCACATCCATAACCCGCAGTTCGACTTTATCCCCCTTGTCGAGGTCGGCAATGACCTGGAACGACACCAATGCCTCCGAGTCTGGGGCGAGGCGCACAACACCCTCAGCCACCTCGGCACCGCCGGCGGCCACCAACTTGGCGATCTCGGCCCCATCTGATATTCGCACCGCATTCACACTGACATCTATCGGCTCAACGGAGAAGAGACCCGACTTCAGGAACAGCTTGCCGGTGAAGATACGCGAGGTGACCTTCCCGGAGATAGCGACCTCGACCGTGAGCGGTTCGGTGCCTGCCGCGGCTTCGAGCTCGACGGTAATCACCGGCACGAGCATCTCCTGGGGTGAAATGCCCCCGTGGAAGAACCCACGGGCGCCGCCTGCCGATATCAGCCCAAGGCCCCGCGGGACAAGTAGGTCCAGGTCTCCCGGAATGCCGACCGCCGAAAGGGGCACTCGGATTAGTTCGTCGCCCGCAGCTCCACCTGTACCGATGAAGACCCGACGGTGCACCTCACCCTTCCCGCCAGGTTTCGGGATGATCCGATGCTGCCCTACATCCCGGCTGAGGATCAGAAACCCATGGTCGGAGGAGATGACGAAGCGGGTGACGCCGGCGAGCGACAGCTTGGCAACGGCGCGCCGCAGGTGCTCAACGATGATGGGAAACGAAGTGTGAGCAACGGCGAGCTTGCCTGCTTCCCCCGCCTCATCGAACTCGGTCGACCGCACCATCACGACCTTGGCACCATTGATCCTCTCCTTGAGGTCACTTTCACCCTGGGTGACAAGGTCGTCGAGAACGATGTCGACCACGTGGCCGTGGGCCGCTTGGAGCAGCGACAGACGCTCCGGCGGCGTCATCACAGGAGACCCGTCAATAGACACCATGAGCTTCTCACGACCATCGAGTTCCAGACGGAGCGCAGTGTGGGCGTTGGGACAGAGGTTGGCCATACCCACCAGCGTGATCGACGGAGCGGCCCCGAGAGCCCCCTCAACCCGAACCGCATCCTCCCCGAAGGCGCGCTGCAAACTGGCGGCGAGCTCACGACCCAACTCGTACCGCAAGGCATCCACGAAGAAGTAGGCGACCTGGCTGCCCTTCCGGACATACGGCTCGACGAGTCGATCATGCACCTCGCCTTGTCGTAGAAGGGAGCCGTTCGCCAGCCCGCGGGCAGCAACGCCTGCCGTGAAGGAGCGAAGGTACTGATCTAGCCATCCCTCATAGGCAATCCGGGCCGCCTGCATGGGTTGCTCCAAATCACCCAGCTCATCAAGACGGGTCATGCCAAGCTCAAGACGACGATGCTCGGCATCCACCTGCCATGTCGTTGCTTCGTAGTCAGCGAGAACCGATTCCGGCTTGGCGCCTGTGGCGTTTGAGTCCAGACAGAGCGCCTGAAGCTGTGAAGCCGCATGGGCGATCTCCCATCGAGACTGCCACGGCAAGTCCGCGTCCCATTTCGCCCAGAACGAAGACCGCCGAACTGCGGCAAGCGCTGCCGCCTGGTCGTAGTCGCCCGCTGTGTACAGATTCAGGTAGTGCGCTAAAGCGAGTTCATCGAGAGCGGGGCTGCTGTCAAGCTGAGCCAGCTCCGGTACCCACCCGAGGGCATCGAGATCCAGGCCTTCAAGCGCACCCTCCATGCGACTCCGAAGATCCGACAAGCGCTGCCGATCTGCCTGCCATCGCCGCAGCACCTCGATCGCCCGATCGACCTGGCCCGGAGTAGCCGCGGCCGCTCCCGTCGCTACTCCCGACCGGACGAGTTCGGCAGCAACGAGACGTTGAGCGATGGCTGTACCCAGGTCCCCAGTGCCGCCGAACTGACCACCCAGCTGCTGCTCAAGGAAGCGGTCAACCTCGGTCCGGAATGCGTCATCGGAGAAGACGTCGCCTGCGCCGCTGCACGCAATACGAAGCATGATCTCCACGGGCTCGGCAGTGCCAAAGCGCTTGGTGAGCAAGACTGGCCCCCCACCGCCCTGTTCGAGAATCTCTTCGGCCTCGGTCAGTGTCCGAGCCGAGCGGGCAACCTCCTCGATCCGCTCGATGGTGAGCTGACCTTCCAGTGACTGTCGGAGGGCAGTACCGAGGAGCAGTTTGAATGACCGATCGAGGCCGGTGGCAGCGCGGACCTCTGCCAACGGATCCTCGGCCGGCGGTTCGACAGGAACGTAGACAACGAGTCGCGGGAGCTCGGACCCTCCCATGGAGTCTTCAATCTCACGGCGAAGCCGATACCAGCTGCCTGCGTACGCCGCGAACCCGACATCCTCTCGAACGAGAGACGGCGCCTCATCCACATAGGAACCCTCCGGGTCATCCCACACCACGACGCCATAAGCCGAGACTTTCTTCGCAAGGCTGTCGGCCACGTTGTTGCGGAGAACACTCATGCCTTCAGCCGATCGAAGTAGTCCCGCTGAACCGTCGCCCAGGGGTATTCACCCTTCTCCATCTTCTTCCTGTGTTCGGCAACGTCCTTGCGCCACTTGGGGTCTGCGAAGAGATCCTCCAATGGTGCTGCGTTGAGAATGATCCCATCGTTCAGATCCGGTTCCCACCCTGACTGTGCCACGGCTTCCGCTCGCTCCTGGAACACCTTCACCTCCCGATGGAGATCGTCCACTAGCTCAAGGCGCTCCCGGACATCTCGGCCCCGGGCCTCGACGTCACGACGAAGTTGCGCGGCCTCGTCCGAGAGCCGGCGAAGCTTGTCCTGAGCGTGGCGGGCGATGGCGAACAACTGTTCGCGCGACAGCCAAGGCGCATATACCCAAAGACCCCACTCTCTCGACGGCACGGACAGGTACCAATAGATCGGTGCCTTTCGCCTCGACTTCGAATACAACGTCACGTGCTCCATGAAGAACCTCGACCGGAACAGGGACCGCAGATCCCTGGCTTTCAGAGGCTCCATCGCCCTTCTCAGTTCGCGATCCGCATCGCGGAACAGGATCTCGGCGACAGTCTCGACGGCGTGCACCACGTCCCAAGCCTGATCAGGGTCGTCAACCAGTATCCGATCCGGCGGTAACGCCAACGGATAGCCTTCTGGTTGCGTGCGCGAAGGCAACCCGTCATCATCCGTCAGCATTCCAGGAGAGCACACGGGTAACGGATCGAACGGATCCGGTAGCGCGTTTGAGGGTCTGCCATCATCCCAATGCCGGAGATCCCACCGACCGAGGCTCAGCCCAAGACAGTAGGAAATGTCCAACCGCGGCTCTGTCGGCCGTACCGGAAGGTTCATTTCTTCGGCCGCAGCGACTATCGATTCGGGATGTGCTTCAAGCACGTGCGACAGCAGCTCAAGCCTACGGTCGACCCAATAGGACTGAACTGCCAGATGCCGAGCGCCGCCCGCTCGCTTGACCGCCTCACTCGCTAAGTGAGCGATGGGCATCTTCCACAAGGTTCGGAGGTCCTGCATCTCACCCGGCGAACGGGCCGGATACTCCGCCGGATGCAGTCCGCGCTCAATCACGAGATCTGACACAGCAGCCTCATCGAGACCGAGGCCATTCATAGTTGCAATCTCGATACCGTAGGCCAACTGTATGGCCTCCACCGCTGACAGATCTTTGCCTAGGTTGACCAGCGCGCGCGGCGAGAGGAAGAGGTGAGAGGTCTCATCGGCGAGGAACTCGCTCTGGTGATACCGCACCAAAGACTGCACACTGCTCGTCAACCCCTCACAAGAGAAGTATGGCAGCACTTGCACTTTGCTGATCTCGTATTTGCGACCCGGGGTTCCGGCCTGCGTACCCTCACCCGCCGCGAGCTGCAGATCCAGTAGATACCGAACGAGCCTTGTATTCAGGTATCCGAGCAATCCGTAGTTGGCTTCACCACCGCCTGACGCGAACACCCCGAATCCCTGATCCGAGAACACGGCTCCAGCCGGCAGCACCCTTGGACCAAAATCCGATGTGGTGAATCGAGTGTATGTGAGTCCCGGTTCGAAATGGCGACTGGCCCTGTGAAGAACCCACTCCGGATCACCCTTGAGATATGGATACTTTGAGGTGACCGAAGCCGCGATCCTGCGCGCGTCATCCTCCCAGTCGATAAGCAAATGAAGATCAGCAAAGTAGGGAGCGTATTCGCCACCTTTGGCAAACGGAACCCATCGATTCTCTTTGCCGACAGCTCGCGCCGGGACTTCCCACCAAAGTCGGAGGAATCGGAAATCGTCCTTGCTGGAAGCCCCGTGCTGAACGTCGGCGCCGTCTCCGAGTCGCGGACGTTCAAATAGTTCTCGCAACGTGGGACTCACCCAGTAAGCGAGCGGAATGCCGGGTATCTTCAAGAAGTCGGACGAGTGAACGCGAAAAAGATCCGCACTCTCAGGGTGCCCCATCGCAGCTTCTTTGTCGCGTTCATTTAGAAGTCTCCAGAATGCTGCGGTGCGCTCGGCGGCCATGCCAGCTGATACGAAAGCAGTAATCTCGACGACAGCCGCCTCCACCGCTCCGTATCCGAAGTCGGCTGCTGCAACCAGCCGAGGTATCACAACATCCGATCGCCACTTCTCGAATGACTTCAAGAAGAACCCCGGACGAGCCGCGATCGTTCCAACGTAACCATGAGAGTTGGCCAGCTCGATACCTCGCTGCGCAAAGGCGGAATACAGCTCTGTTGCATGACTGCCATATGTCTGCTTGAGCCAACGAGTCGCGGCCGACAGGCACTCTCCGAATGGCGGATTCATCACTATCGCGTCGTATCGGCGTGCGCACAGCTCTGCAAAGCGCAAAGCATCGTGGGCGTCTGCGGCGAACAGCCGCTCAGCCGTGGTTGAGGCCGAATCGCTAGCGATCCTCGACACGGCTTCAAGGACGGACGCCTCAGCCTCTTCATAGCTCTTGGGTACAGCGTCTCCCAACTGAGGCCGCTTCACACGTTCTCCGATCGCGCTCCGAAGGTACTCCTCTGGCTTGAGGAGTGAGCCGAGCACAGGGGCTTGTTCGAGCAGGGCATCGAGACCCATAACGATGTCGCGAACTGCCGAGGATACGTCCGCCATCACCAATGATCGGACAGCCGGATCTTTCGGTAGTGGTCGCGCAGTGACGATGGCTGGAGCATCTAGACGGCCATCGGGGGCGGACTGCCGGGCTCTCAAGTACAACACGGCCTGGGCGACCTGTGCCGCCCGATTGTCAATCTCGATTCCATATAGAGACCCAAGGATCTTCGGCGCGGCATCCGTGGAAGAAACACCCATCTCGCGCCAGGCGCGTTCCAAGATCTCGTACGCGCCAAGAAGGAAATGCGCCGACCCCACGGCCGGGTCCAAGACAGCAACGTCCGCTAGCTCCAAGACGGGGTTGCCAGTCTGTATGTCGCCAATGAGCAGCGGCAACTCCATACCGAATCCGGACTCGCGGAGTCTCCGACCCAGCGTGTTCTGAACTAGGAAGTCGACCACGTAGCCAGGAGTGAAGAACTGGGTTCGAACAGCCAGAGCATGCGGATGATCTTGGCTTTTGGCCTCGACTCGCTCCTCTTGGGTGTTGAAGAACTGATACGCCCATCCCAGCGCGTCCGGCTCGACCCACATGTCGGCCAAGTCCGGGTCCGATAGAGTCGTCACTGCCCTCTCTAGTACATCGGCCGATGGCACTAGCGACGATAAGGGATTGCGGCGATCGAAGAGCCTTGGTACCGCATGCGACAGCTCATCGCCGCAGATCTGAAGGTAGGTCCAATAGCCTCCCGAGTCATCAGCCTCACGAAGCAGTGGGAACCCCTCCAAGGCCTCCACGAACCCCTGCGATGTGGTACCGGAGGCCAGCGACGGGGGAAGCACCCCGATCGCCTCTGCCACCCGGATCGCCAATAGGCGGTTCACCGTTGTGAAGACCGCCTCGCGCAGCATTCGCTCCACTGCCGCGGCCGCACCCAATCCTTCGCCAAGCAAATAGCCGATCACGCCGACTAACTCGCTTCGGGCCGCAACGTCGTGAGCAGAGAGGCTCAATGCATCGATGGCGTCGACCTCCCCCGCCCGGCGCCCTGACAGGTAGATGCCGAACTTCCCCTCGGCCAGGTTGGCGAAGTCCTCCTCGAAGACGTTCCTCAGGCGGGAGACTGCCCGCGCCAACCCTGAGCGCTGTTCAGCTGAGACCGTCATGAGAGTTGGAAGTATTTGCCATCACCGAGGGCCGACTCGCCTGCCCCGCGAATGGAGCTGAGCAGAGCGTCGAGCTCCTCCTCGGACGTGACCGTGTTCGGATAAAGCTGGCGGGCTCTTGCCTGGATGACCTCGACGCCGGTCGATCTGCCGGCCTCCCACCTAATCTTGTCAACCTCGTTCGGCAGGCTCGCCGCGAGGGCACGCAAGCGGTCGATGCTGGGTCCAGTCTCGAAACGCCAGTCTGGATGTGGCTTGAAATCATCGAGCCGGCGAAGGAGCTCCTCCTGATCTGGCTCGGGGAGCTGTCTCACAACAACAACTGCCTCGATTCGAGCTTGTTCGTAACGCTCTCCAAGCGCCCGCTGTGAGCTCTGCCAGGCTTCGCGCTGTTCCTCATCGATCCCTTCGACTGCGCTTCGCAGGTCGGCGAAGCTGTCGGCGTAGTCGGCCGCGTTAAGTACCGCCCGCACCGCTTCGAGACGCTCTCGACCGGATTCCGAGAGCTCCAGCGGCGGCGAGGAGACGATTTGCCTGGCAGATCTGAGGAGCGAAAAGCGATCATCCTCCCCGAAGAGATCGTCGAGCCTGCGAGCGGCGAGAATCCCGTCCTTGATATCAGCTCTTGCGCCATCGATCGAGCCGATCCGATCTTCATCGCCTTCGGTGGTCGACCGTGCCAAAACCCGATGCGCGGACTGAATGCTCTCCGGTACCAGGAGCCCGGCACCTTGAAGCATGGCCGCAAGCCGGCCAACCCGCTCACGATCCGCGGCAAGCCCCTCAACAATTGCGCGGGCTAGCTGGTCGGTAGCGATTGGGGTCCGGTCCCCCGTCAGTTCGTCCAAGAGGCGAGCGACCCTGGTCTTGGCGGCGGCATCAACCCGTTCCTCGCGCGGAAGGAACGCCGCCGACCTGAACTTCGGCAGCGACGAGAACACCTTCTCTAGCCTGGCGTCTGTGTGCGACCGCAGTCTTGCACCGTCAGATGTAATCTCGACCTCCCCAGACCGCATCGCGGCAGCCGCCACGATCATCACCATGTCTACGTCGCCGCCGTAGGGGGGGTTACCGAAATGGGACTCCAAGTAGCGGCCCGATGCCTCTTGGCCGTAGCTGCGCCGCTTATCGACTTCCTGGAGGAATGCGGCAATTGCCGGAGCGTCTTTAGCGATCTCGTGCCCGCTCGGCGTAGCTCTAACGATGCCTAGCCCGTCTTCGCCGAGAGAGGCTGGAAGCCCGCTGAGGTCGTCATCTTTCAGGATTGACAGGGCGTATGTTCGTTTGATCGGGGCGGCCCAATCGCTGAGGTGCGGATAGATCTTCGCCACCCGCTCGGCAACAGCAGTCGACAACGCCGACCTGATGTCAGATCCGGAGAAGGACTCCTCGACGCCTTGGAAGACAACGTGGCCGTCGAGAAGGTCGGCACCTAGGGCACGGTCGAGATCGTGTTGGAGTCGGTCGGCGCGCTTTCGTTCTTCGTGGAGTAAGCCGGTTTCTTCGCCCGTTCGGGCGCGGGTTTCCGTCTCTCTGATCATTTCTCGAGATCGATACAGCTCTTCGGCGGTACGCCACGTCTTGTCTGACCGCTCGAACACCACGAACAGGTCCGATTCGTGGGCGGTTTCGCGGGACAGTCGTACCGCTCGGTCCGTCTGGTCGGCGCCACCCTCCAGGATTCGCACGTGAATATCGCCGTCGGTGATTCGCTCCTCGTCGAAGAGGAGGCCCAGCTTGAATTCGCGGGACGCCGAGGCAGTGACCCCCGAGAGCAGATCTGCGAGTCGCTCCCGCACGATCCGACGGAACTGTCCGGTCTTGAGCCCAAGCGATCGCCGCCGCTTTTCCCAGTCCTTTTCTTCCGGGGATTGGAGCCGGAATCCCTCGTCGGTCTCCCGGAGAGTCTCGTCGTCTGTGAGGTGCTGAAGGGCGTCGCCGACCTCTGGATCGAGGGACTCCGCGGCCACCGCAGGGTGGAGGAGGACCGCGAGATTCGGTCGGCGGAGGTGGACTTGGGGAACATCCGACAGGAGGGCCACCGCTTTGGCTACTGCTGGTGCCAGCGACTTTGTCCCGTGGCGTTCCGTCGTCTGGTCGATCTCAAATCGCCAGGCGTCCGGGATAATCCCTTCGAGCAGGTCGTATGCCATGGCCGCTGTCGCCAGGTCACCGACGTCACGAGAGCCCAGGTTTGTTTGCTGGTTGATGATGAGCTGTTGAGCCAGCCGGATGAGGGTTCGGTTGGTACCTCCGAACATGGGGCCTGCGCCCCCTCTGGCGCGGTGAGCGGACACCGCTCGGATGAACAGCTCGATCTGGTATGGGAGAAGCGGGTAGAACTGCACGAACTCGTCACCGGTGAATTCCCGGCCGAGTGCCGATGAGTCCAGGGTCACGTTGGCGAGGAGCTGATTGGCGTAGTCGTCGTAGATCTTCCTCACGACGGCCTTGCCATCGGCGGTCTTTGAAAGAACCCGATGGCTCACCACTTCTTCGATATCGCTCGTGGCGAGGTCGACCCGAATTGGGAACCTGTCCTGGACCCGGGCGAGTTCGACTCGCTTTCCACCCAGCGCCGACACCACCTCTTCGAGCGCTTCTTGCGAAGTGGCTACGAGCCACAACCGTCCGTCTTGCTTCTGGAACGCCTGGGCGATGCCTTGCAGGTCGAGCATGCGATGTACATCGGTGGCCACGTACTGCCCCACCTCGTCGACGATGAAGACGACCCGCTTCCATCCGGGACGACGGCGTTCGAGCAGTTCGAGGGCCCGTTGAGCGAACGCATTGGCGGTTAGTTCCGGGTATTGCTGACTCCCACGGGCCCAACTGTCGGGCTGGTTGTAGACCGTGGGGCGCAGCAGATGCATTGCAGCAGAGGCCTCGTTGGCGGCCAGGGCGCGGTGACGGCGGTCTTTCCATACCTTCCCATCATTGGCCTCTTCAAAGAGCCGTTCGAACTCCGCGAGATCGTCATCCTCCTCCAGCGTGAACTCGAGTTCGGCGAGCCGTGGTTCACGGGAGTAGCCGAGTAGGGACAACAATTCGCGATAGAGCGGGAGGATGATGCTCTCGCCCTCTTTCAGAACCTGGGTTCCCGCTGAAAGGTCGACGAAAACCGATAGGGCTGGAGCTCGATCGTGGATGGTGTTCAGCAACGCTGTGACGCTGTCGCCCTTGAGCTGTTGAGTGAAGAGCTCGGCGGCTGTGCTGGTCCCCAGGGTGGGGTTGGCGAGGATGTACCCGAGGACTTTGGCGAACGATGACTTGCCTGACCCGAAGAACCCCGAGACCCAGACGTTGACTTCCTCGGACGGGTTCAGGATGGTGTCCTGGTACACGTCGAGGACCTTGATGAACTCACCTTCGATGTGGTTTGTGACCCAGTAGTCCTCGATTTCCTCGGCGACGGTCCCGAGATCGGGGTCGTCGACTTTGATGACCTCCTTGATCCTCCGGGACAGGTCGTTCTTGAAGATCTCCTTGATGATCACACGCCACTCCTCTGCACGATCTTGGCTCGGTAGCCGTGGGCTGGCTCGCACTTTCCCATGAAACTCAGGCCAACGCCTCCGACCACATGTCCCGGGTACATGAGCACCACCGGGACCAACAGGCGTTCCCGAAGATCCTCCAATAGCGAAGACGTTCGGTATGCGGGATACAGAGCTCCTGCGCGATACAGGAACGCCACCGAGCGAGCCGGAAAGGATTCCATTCTCTGCCTGACCCTCTGCGACAGGCTGGGTTCGTCTCGGAGGATCTCGTTAATGGTTTGGTGGATGTCGTCGAGGGCCTTCGGGTCATCTGGCCGGGCAAGCTCCTCACCCACGATGGCGTCATAATCACCCGAGGCGTCGATGGCCTCCCAGAAGAGGTCGGCTAGCGAGATAGAGGCGCACCGAATGTCGTTCGCTTCGAAGGCCAGCTTCAGATCGGCCATATCCCGTCGGACGGGATACTCGTCCTTTGGGTCGTACACATAGACGAAGTACGGTGGAACTTCGGTTGTGTTGGATCGCTCAACGAAGCGGATGACGTCGTCGCGGATCTCCTGAAGCGGCCTAGACAGCGACACGGACGATCTCCTCCAGTTCATTGTGGATCCAGTCGAGCCGCGTGACCGAGCCCGCTTCGGAGTATCGGAGGAGTCCTATTCGGTCGGCCTCAAGGAACAGTGCGCGGACGCGATGCTCGTCCAGAAGCCATCGCCGCCACACGTGGGTCGTGGGTATGTCTGCGACGTCCTCGTGCCGCAATCGGGCGGTGACGTAGGCGAATCCGGCAATGGTCAGGTGTGGTGGGGCCAGATGCTTGTTTGCCCTTCCTTTCAAGACGCCGAAGTCACGAAGAGCCGACAGGAGGCCATGGACGACACGCCGGCGAGTGGCATCACCCCATGCCTTGAGATCCGGGTCGGGAGTGATGTCGAGAAGCGTGCGCTCAAGTTGGTCGGTGGTGACGCTGCTGCGACCCTGTTCCCACCAGTCGAACAGGACATTCTCAGCTACAAAAGCGAGAAGGTCGTCGTTTCGGGTCGCCTCGAAGTAGCACGTATCGCGGAAGGCCGAGCTGTCCCGACTGATCATGCGAAGGGTCGAAAGGAGCGGCTGCGCTGGGTCAACGAAGCGCTGGCGGAGTATCTGGAGGGTGTCCTCGGTCCGCTTACGGGACGGCAGTCCGAGGAGGTTCAGGGTGCGTATGCGGTCGAGGTTGGCATCGGTTGGCTCCGACTCGTCCCATACCTCGAGTAGGCGCCGAGTCTCGGCGAGAAGCGCCCCACCTTTGATGATGCGAGTGGTGAACTCAGTCATGCGGTGAGGTCGAAGTAGGGGGCAAGGAACTCGGCGTTGATGGTGCGGTAGGCCCCGATAAGGCCGGCCAGCACCTCGTCGAGACGGTCGGCGTCCTCGACGTCGGATCGGGAGATGGTGCCGAGGAACAACCCGGACCCGCGGCGCTCGACCTGTGGCCCGTCCGGAAGTCGGTCGAGGAGCTGGTCTGTGGTGGCGGTCTGGAACGGTTCGAATGGCGTGAGGTCGTCCTCGAGCTTCTGTTCCAGAAGCCAAGAATGGACCAACCGGTAGAAGGGAATCTCGTCGGAGAAGAGATGAATAGCGTCCTTGCGCCCGAGAGCTTCTTCGTGACGGGCTCGAGCGGACACCATCGAGAGCTCCATTGCCGTCGCCGCCCAAGTTCGTTTGAAAGAACGGGATAGCAGGAACGAACCGGTTTCATCGAGACCATGCGAGCGCCACCAACCCCGATGGTCCAGGTCTCCGAGACGGACAACCGACAGGATCGACGCGATCTGATCTTCATTCGTAGTTATTGTCACGTCTCCACTCGCCGCTGGTCCCAACCGATACTAGAAGACCGCCACCTCGTGGCCTCTTTCTCCGTAACCAGGATCCTGCAGCGCAGGCAGACTCCGCTTCAACTCTCGGCGGGCCGCCAGCCAATCCACGCGTCGCTCGATTTCGCCACTGCTCGGCCCTGGTCCCAAGAGACCGGGAGCATCATCCGGAACCCGGTTCTCGGTCCGGTAGCGAACTGCCCGATCGGCTATCGCGTCCCAGGCGGCTCGACGATCTGTTTCGGCGGGCCGCTCGCCGATGACATCGACGATCCAGTCAGGTGGCTCGTATGCGATGGCGTCGAGCCGGTCTCGATGTCGGGCGCGAGCCTCCCCGTGGAGAGCGATGTAGTCGGCAAGAAGGTCGTCCCGGCCGTCGCGGGGCTCGGTGGCTCTCAATTCAAGTTGTGCCTCCAGGGCGGCCAGGCGCTCGTTCAGTTGTCCGTCTGTGATGGTCCTAGGTCCCCGTCCAGTGTCAGAAGCCGCCGGCTCCGTGGCCGTGCGACCGAGGGCCGTGACAAGGGCGGGCAGCCGGTCGGGGTGTTGGTGGGTTAGGTGCGTGCATTCGCTCTCGTTGAGGTCTGGATCGGTGAGGTAGATCGTGTTTGCTTCCCGGCCTCGGCTCATGGTGACGTAGTGAGTCGCCCTGGGTTTGATGGAGACCGTTTTGTTTGGTTTCCTTGCTTACCCTGTGGTGGCTAGTTGAGCGTAGTGGGCCTCCTCGTGTTCGTCGGGTGGGATATCGCCGAGGTAGCCGTGGAGCCGCTCGGTGTTGTACCAATGCACCCAGCCCAAGGTGGCTAGTTCGACTTCCTCGACCGTTCGCCAGGGTCCTTGGTCGGGGCCGCGGATCAGCTCGGTCTTGTATAGCCCGTTGATCGTCTCGGCGAGGGCGTTGTCATAGGAGTCACCGACTGATCCGATCGAGGGTAACGCTCCGAGTTCAGCGAGGCGTTCCCCGTAACGAACGCTGGTGAATTGAGAGCCGGCGTCGGAATGCGTCACCAGTCCTTCGAGTCGGCTGCCTCGGGACCAGCGGGCCATCTCGAGTGCGTCGAGCACCATCTGGGTGCGCATGTGTGAGGCGACTCGCCATCCAACGATCTTGCGACTGAACGCGTCGGTGATGAAACACTGAACCGCCCTGGGTTTGATGGAGACTCGGTTGTTTGGTTTCCAAGTCATCCGGTAGTGGTCAGTTGAGCGTAGT
>JARGFH010000060.1 GCA_029210695.1 Acidimicrobiia bacterium | reverse complement strand
ATGGTCTCCGGCATCACCCACGACTGGCCCGCCGCCAACCAACCTCACCGAAAGCCACTTTTTCGGCAGCCACCTAGGTGAAGCGTTCGTATCGGACCAGTTCGTCGAGCGGCTTGCGGCCACCCATCGGCGAAGCAGCTCGGCCTGTCGTTTCGGCATCTGGGTCCGGGTAGCCGAGGGCGACGGCGTACCGGCAGGAGTGATCGTCCGGCACACCGAGGGCCTTCCGGGCGCACTCCTCGCGGTGCAGGGTGATGGGGCACGATCCGACTCCGATGGCGGCCGCCGCCAGCATGATATTTTGGGCCACCCGTCCCATATCCCATTCGTATCCATCCGGGTGCTGGACCGGGGCGATAACCAGGGGGGCGTTACGGATGGGTACGGTGAAATCTCCGCACTCCGCCAGAGTGTCGAGTTGATCACGGTTCCTGATCACGACGAATGACCAAGACTGGCGGTTCTTCGAGCTGCCGGTCCACCTCGCCGCCTCGAGGATTCGAATGAGAGCAACTTCGTCGATCGGCTGGGGGAGGAACCGGCGAACTGTGCGGAGGCCGAGGACCGCCGCGTAGATCTCGTCTGATTGGTGGAGCATTGGTATTCGCCTCCTGTGGGTACGCTCGGAGATTAGCGGTCGGCGCCAGGAGCAGATATGCGCCATAGGGGCTGGTGTTATCTGAGTCATCCTTTATAAGATTGTTTCCCAAACGGAATACACTCACCTCAGCACTTGTTTGACCCTTCAATCGCTTCAAGGATGGATTCCATGCAGAACACGACGCATACGACACTGCCGGTGCTGCCATTGAGGAACGGTGTCGTTTTTCCACACATGGTCGTCACCCTCCGGATAGAGACCACCGAGGGCCGCACCGCGCTCGAAGCCGCCTCGGCGGCCGACGGGCGCATGCTGCTCGTCCCACGGATCGAGGGTCGCTACGCCTCGGTTGGAACCATCGCCGAAATCCACAACGACGACGGTGAAGGCAACATCGTGGTCGAAGGCGTTGCACGCGCCCGGGTGGGCGGTGGCTCGACCGATCAGAAGGGGGCACTGTGGGTTGAGGCTGAGGAGTATCCGGAGACGGAGATCATCGATGAAGAACTCGACGCGCTCGTTGAGGAGTACCGCGCCGTGCTCACCGCAGTCATGGATCATCGCGGGGTCGGGCGGATGGCCGAACGGGTTCTCGATGTCGACACGCCGAGTCGCCTGGCCGACATCGCCGTCTACTCGCCGGACCTCACGTTGGAACAAAAGGTCGATCTCCTCGAGACGCTGGACGTCCGGCAGCGGATCGGCAAGGTCCTCGACTGGATGCGAGAGACCCTCGCCGAGTTCGAACTGCGCAAGAAGGTTCGGGACGAGGCGGCCGAGCGGATCGACAAGGGTCAGCGGGAGTACCTCTTGCGCCAGCAACTGGAGGCGATCAAGAAGGAACTCGGCGACGACACCGATCTCACGTCGCAGTATCGCGAAAAGCTCGACGAGCGAGAACTACCGGAAAGCGTCCATGAATCGATCGAACGGGAGATCGATCGCCTGGAGCGCATGAGCGAGCAATCCCCGGAGCATTCCTGGATCCGGACCTGGCTCGACACGATGTTCGATGTGCCGTGGGGCACCCGGTCCGAGGATCGCCTCGACCTGGAGGAAGCGTGGACAGTCCTCGATGCCGACCACACCGGACTTCACGACGTGAAGGAGCGCATTGTTGAGCATCTGGCCGTTCGCAAGTTGCGGCGGGAGAGAGGTCTCGAACATGCACCGGGAAGGCAAGATGGCGCCATTCTGCTGCTGGTCGGACCCCCCGGAGTGGGGAAGACCTCACTGGGCGAATCTGTCGCCAGAGCCCTGGGACGGAAGTTCATTCGGGTGGCGCTCGGAGGCGTTCGCGACGAGGCAGAAATCCGCGGCCATCGCCGTACGTACGTCGGAGCCCGCCCGGGACGGGTGGCCAGGGCGTTGATCGAGGCCACCACGATGAATCCGGTGTTCTTACTCGACGAGATGGACAAGGTGGGCGCCGACTGGCGGGGAGATCCTTCTTCTGCGCTGCTCGAAGTCCTCGACCCGGCTCAGAACCACACGTTCCGTGATACCTATCTGGAAGTCGATTTGGACCTGTCCGATGTGCTGTTCATCGCAACTGCCAACGTTCTCGAAACGATTCCGGCGCCGTTGCTGGACAGGACCGAGGTGATCCATCTGGATGGCTACACGGAAACTGAGAAGGTGGAGATCGCTCGCGACCATCTGTTGCCCCGCCAGATCCGATCGGCGGGCCTCGAGCCCGAAGAGATCTCGGTGACCGAGCCGGCGCTGGCTCTGGTCGTCGACCGCTACACCCGCGAAGCGGGCGTGCGTGGGCTCGAACGGCAATTGGGCAAGCTCACCCGCAAGGTGGCAACCAAGATCGCGGTCCGCTCGGAAACCGGTGAGCAAACCCCGGTGGATATCGATGAGCCTCAGATCATCGAGTATCTCGGCAAGCCGAAGGTCTGGCATGACGAGGCCGCCGATCGTACCGATGTGCCCGGCGTGGCCACGGGCCTCGCCGTTACCGGTGCCGGTGGCGATGTGCTGTTCATTGAGGCGACCGCGATGGATGGAGAACCGCGCCTCACGTTGACCGGGCAACTGGGTGATGTGATGAAGGAGTCCGCCCGAATTGCTCTGTCGTACGTCGAAGCGCATGCCGGCGAACTCGGACTGTCATCGGACACGTTCCGGCGGCAGTTCCACGTGCATGTGCCGGCGGGGGCGGTTCCCAAGGATGGTCCGTCCGCCGGTATCACGATGACGACGGCCCTGGTTTCGCTGTTGACCGGTCGCAAGGTGCGACACAACGTTGGTATGACCGGCGAGGTGACGCTCCAGGGCAAGGTGCTTCCAATCGGCGGGGTCAAGCAGAAGGTCCTGGCTGCGCATCGTGCCGGTCTGACCGACGTGATCGTGCCACTGCGCAACGAGGTCGACCTCGATGATGTGCCCGAGGTGATTCGCACCGAGATGACGTTCCATGTCGTTGGGAACATCGGCGAGGTGCTCGACATCGCCTTGGAGCCGGCCGCCGGCTGAGGGCTGCCAAGACGAGGACGACCAGGTCCGCTGCCCGGCGCCGGGCATTTGCCTCCCGGTATCAGCCTCCGGCGACGCGCCGAGAGCCGATTCCGGGAGGTACCTGCTCATTGGTACTCGTAGAAGCCCCTGCCGCTTTTACGGCCGAGCAGCCCGGCCTCCACCATGCGAACCAGCAAGGGTGGAGGGGCGTACTGGGGGAGCTTGAACTCGCCGTAGAGCACGTCGGCAACTGCCTTGGCGGTATCCAGTCCGACGAAGTCCGCCAGCGTCAAAGGGCCCATCGGATGGTTGGCGCCGAGGCGCATGCCCGTGTCGATATCTTCGGCGGTGGCCACACCGTTCTCGTAGAGACGAATGGCCTCGAGCATGTACGGCACGAGCAACATGTTGACGATGAACCCGGCGCGGTCTTTGGCATGAATCACGGTCTTGCCGAGCTGATCGCAGGCGAATTGTTCGGCGCGTGCTTCGACGGCGGGAGACGAGAGAACCGTGCTGATCAACTCGACGAGGCCCATGACCGGGACGGGGTTGAAGAAGTGCATTCCCACCACCGATTGGGGACGGTTCGTCGCCCCGGCGAGGCGGGTGATGGGTATCGATGAGGTATTGGAGGCGAGGATGGCGTCCTCATCCTCGATGACCTTGTCGAGAGTGCTGAAGATCTCCAACTTCAGTGGCTCGTTCTCCGTGATCGCTTCGACGACGAGTTGCCTATCGGCCAAATCGCCGAGGTCGGTCGTATATGTGATGCGGTCGAGGATTGCCTCGCGGGTTTCCGGGTCGAGCTTGCCCTTGTCGACGGCCCGGCCGGTCGATTTCTCGACCTTCGACCGGGCGGCGGCCACGGTGGCCGCGTCGATTTCCCGGATGGTGACATCGAGGCCGGCCTTGGCGGATACTTCCGCGATCCCGGATCCCATGAGTCCGCCGCCGACGATTCCGATCCTGTGAATGGTCACGTGCCAACCTCCTAGTGTCTCGTTTCATCCTTGCAGGTGAAACCGGCTTGATCTCAGAGGCCAATGGCTACTGGCCGATGCCTAATTGCCGTGTTCGCCCGGATAGCGCTCGAGCAGATCGAAGATGGCGTCGGATCCGTTGTTCACCGCGGCTGTGGGGATACGTTCGTTGGCTGCATGGACCGTGGATTGAAACTCGAACCCGGCGGGCAACTGCATCGGGAGGAATCCGTAGTGCTGGATTCCGAGGCGTCCGAACCAGCGACCGTCGGTAACGGCCGGCAAGAGGAACGGAACCGGGATAGCGAGCGGATCCCGGTCCTTCAAGATACGCGCAAGGAGGTCGAACAGAGCCAGGTTGGGTTCGCCGACCGGCGGCAAACCCTCCGTCTTGTAGGTGATCTCGACGTCCTTCCCGATCACCGAACGAAGCTCTTCGATCATCTCATCCGGGTCAAAACCCGGCAGCATCCGGCCATCGAGGCGAACGGAGACCTCGGCCGGGACGACGTTGTCTTTGTCCCCGCCTCTGACGACTGTGGCATTGACCGTGTTGCGAAAGACCGGTTCCAACACCGATAGCCGAGAGCTCAACAGCTTGAAGGCAGGGCCGGCGGTGCGCTCATCGAGTAACAATCTCAGCACGCGCTGTATGGCACCGTCGGTGTGTTCGATCATGCCCTCCAGCATCAGTCGGGTGGCGGGCGTGAGGTGAACCGGCATGCGCTTGCGGTCGAGGCGGGTGAGCGCAGTACCGAGTTTGGCCATCGCCCCGCCGGCGGTGGGAAGCGAGCCGTGTCCGGCCGCTCCCCGGAACGTCAGGTCGATCAAGACGCCCACCCGTTCCGCCACCTGGATCGGGTAGAAGCGCCGGCCGCCGAGTTCGAGAGGAAAGCCTCCAAACTCGCCGATGCAGTACTCGACGCCTTTGAAGTGGTGGGCGTGTTCCTCCACGAGGAACCGGGCTCCCTCGTTGCCGCCGTTCTCCTCGTCGCTCAGGATGCACAGGATGATGTCACCGGCGGGTGGCCGTTCTGAGGCCGCCATCCGCATGAATGCGTCGACCATCATGGCGACTCCACCCTTCATGTCGAGCGCGCCGCGTCCCCACACGTATCCGTCGATGATCCGGCCGCCGAACGGTTCTTGATCCCATTGCTGACCGGTAGTCGGCACGACGTCGATGTGGCCCTGCATCAAGAATGGCGGTGCTTGGCCGGAACCTGGGATTCGTGCGATCAGGTTGGGACGCGAGGCGGTGCGGGTGAGGATGGTGGTGGCGATCCCGGCCCCGGTGAGCAGACGATCGAGGTAGGTGATGGCCTCAGTTTCGTTGCCGGGCGGGTTCGTGGTGTTGAAGCGAATCAGCGTTTGCAGCAGTTCGACCGGCGATGGCATCAGCCCTCCTCGAGGTTGGCCTATCGCAGGCTAGTGAGGTGCTTTGAGCCTGGTGCTCGCGACGTGTCAGGGTCGTCTTCCTCTAGTGCGGTGGGGACCAGGGAGATATCCTGAAACTCAGGCTCCGTGGTCGCGCGGGTGAGAGCCTGTGCCGGCATATGTGTCTACAACGGAGTTCTGAGGGGTGCAGAAATGCGCAAGTTCCTCGTTGTCGCTCTCGTTGTGGGCATGATCGTGGTTGCGGCTCCCGCAATGGCCGGCGCTCCGACGTTTCCCGATTTCACCCCGATGGATGCAGGCCCGGAAGGTGTCGCCGTTGACAACTTCGGCAACGTGTTCGTGAGTGTCGGCATACCGGGCGATCCGCCCAGAACCGAAATCTGGAAGTTCGATCCGGGGGGTGACGGTTCCGTCCTGGCGACCATCCCGGGCACCGCCGGCGCAGCCGGCCTGGCCGTAGATGCGAATGGGAAGCATGTGTACGCGGCGGTGCAGTTCGCCGGCGTGTTCGAGATTGACATGGCCGGTAGCGTCGAACTCGTTGCGGGTACAAATGCGATCGTGTTGCCGAACTCACTTGCTTTCGATAAGAACGGCAATCTCTTCATAACCGAGACGTTCTCGTGGGATGTCGAAGATGGGCTCGACTACTACGAGTACTGCGATGCGGCTGTCACTCCGGGCGCGGTGTTCGACGGCTGGTTCGGCCGGGGAGGCATCTGGTGGGTCCCGAAAGGTGGCGAAGCCGAATTGCTCCTCCGGGATGACTTGTTGACCGGAGTCTGCGCTCCGAATCCGATCCCCTATCCGATCGGCGCCAACGGGATTGCCTACCGGCATGGCAGCCTGATCGTGGCCAACACCGAGAAGGCGCTGTTGCTCGAGATCCCCGTCTCGAAGGGTGGTGTCCTCGGTGATATCTCGGTTCTGAGCCAGGTCATCGGATTCGGAGACTTCGGGCCGTGGATGATCGACGGTATCGCTCTGGACGTCCATGGCAACATCTATGCCGCCATCGTCACCGGTAGCGTCCTTGTGCGCGTGAGCGCAGATGGTGAGCAGATCGAAACGATTGCGACCTACGAGGATGGTCTCGACTTCCCGGCGAGCGTGGCATTCGGGACCGGAAAGGGCGAACGCAAGAGCGTATTTGTCACGAATCTGGCTTTCGAAGTTCCAGAGGGGTACGCCGGCCCCGGCTTCGCCAAGATCAATGTGGGGCTACCCGGCTTGCCGTTGCCGTAGGAGGTCAACCTATAGGTCGTAACTGCGGAGTTCTGAGACGTGCCACGGTAGGCCTCGCCGGTCTGGACCAGCGACTCCAGTGCCCAGATGATGAACGTCAGCACCGCCGGCACGATGAACTGGTCGCGTATGTCCTTGGCATTTCGGGGCGGGAACCGGCGGGACGAAGCGGGCGTCATAACTGGTGAGAACTCGAGAAGGAGTCATGTGATGCGTTTCGTGGCCCTGTCGCTCGTCCTGGCACTGGTGGCTGCCGCCTGCGGAGGCGGAGAGACCCGCCCAACGAACAGCGCCCCGGCTCCGGACGCCGATACTGTGGCCGGCATGCTCGTCGCATCAGATGTCGACCGCGCCGATCCGGATGCCCCGGCCACCGACGTCGGGGCCGTATCTGCAGGTCTCCAGGGTTTTGCCGCCCATCTCTACGGCAGCCTTTCCGGTCCTGAAGGGAACCTGGTGTTCTCGCCGGTCAGCATCTCCACCGCGCTGGCCATGGCCTATGCGGGCGCGGCCGGAACAACGGCCGAAGAGATGGCCGCCGTCCTCGGCAATCCTCTGACCGCTGAGGAGTTTCACGCGGCCATCAATGTGCTCGACCAGGCCATCGAGTCACGCAACCGCGCAGCCACCGAACAAGAGGGCGGTGTTGAGATCAGCATTGCCAACAGTCTGTGGGGCCAAGACGGAATGGTGTTCCGGGATGCCTTTCTCGATCTCCTCGCCCTCGACTACGGCGCCGGAATGCGGGTGGTCGATTTCATCGATCCAGCCGCTCGGGAAGAGGCTCGCCTCACCATCAACGATTGGGTGTCGGGGGAGACCAACGATCGCATCGAAGACCTCCTCGGTGAAGGTGTCCTCGATGAACTGGTCCGCCTGGTGCTGGTGAACGCCGTGTATCTGAATGCCGCCTGGCTCATGCCGTTCGATGAGGCGGGCACCGTGGAGGCCCCCTTCACCCTCCTGGACGGATCTGAAGTGTCGGTGCCGATCATGCACACCGACGCTTCGATGCCGGTCGGGCGTGGGGATGGCTGGCAAGCGCTGCAGATCCCATACGCAGGTGGCGAACTGGCGATGCTCGTGATTCTTCCAGATGAAGGATCCTTCGCACAGGTCGAGGCATCATTGTCGGACGGGCTCATCGATCAGGTGGTGGAGTCGCTGTCGCCCGATCAGGTCATCCTTGCTCTCCCGAAGTTCGAGATCCGGACACAACTCGGTCTGGTGCCCGCCTTGCAGGCAATCGGCCTACGGGAGGCAACCAGCGCCGCGGCCGATTTCACGGGAATGACGGGATCGAAGGACCTGTACATCAGCGACGTCGTCCACGAAGCCTGGATCTCTGCAGACGAAGCCGGAACAGAGGCAGCCGCGGCCACGGCTGTAGTCATGTCGCTGACCGCGGCTCCGATGGAGCCGGTCCCGTTCGTGGTTGATCGCCCGTTCTTGTTCGTACTTCGAGACGCGACAACCGGTTTGATCCTCTTCATGGGCCGCGTGGTCGATCCGAGCGGCTAGACGTGTGGCCCGGTCTCAGCCGGGTGCCCGCAGCCTGTTCCCCAGGAGTACCCTGGTGAGGCATGCCCCTCTACACCTACCGCCACCAGGCTGATCTCGGGTCACCGGTTCTGATCGGCTCGTTGCAGGGTTGGGTCGACGCCGCCGGCGTCGGTTCCGCGGCAGCCGAGCATCTGGCTGGTGACGGCCCGATCGTGGCCGAGTTCGACGGTGATCAGCTCTTCGATTACCGGTCGAGCAGGCCGGTTGTCGACTTCATTGATGGACATCTTCGGAGCCTCGAGTGGCCGGATCTCGTCGTTCATCATCGGCAACTAGGTGGGCGCGATCTGCTGATCATGCGGGGGACCGAACCAGATCTCCGGTGGAGGGCGTTCGCCGCCGCAGTGTCCGAGTTCGCTTTGTCCGCCGGTGTTTCTGAGTTCATTGCCATCGGCTCGGTTCCGGCCCCGGTCCCGCACACCGTGCCGACTCCGATGATCACCACTTCACCCGATCCCGATCTACTCGATCCTCTGGTACGCAAACCGGAGGGTCTGTTGCGAGTCCCTGCTGCCGCGTTGACCGTGCTTTCTCACCGGCTGTCGTCGGATGGGATTCCGGCCCGCGGCTATTGGGCCCAGGTGCCGCAGTATGTGAGCGGCCCGTTCCATCAAGGCGTCATCGTGTTGCTTGAACGCGTCGCCGATCGCCTGGGTATTTCGATACCGCTCGACTCGCTGCCGGAAGAGGCGCTACAGCAGCGAGAGCACCTGGATGGCATCGTCGCAGGGCGGCCGGAGATCCAGAAGGTGGTCGAGAAGCTGGAAGAGTTGGTGGAAGAGGGTGACTCCATCCCGACGGCCGACGAGATCGGATCTCAAGTCGAGCAGTACCTACGGGATTCATCCGACGGTAGCGGGGATCCATTTGGGTCCGAGGGGTAGCGCGCAGCCGCGCAGGCGCCGAACCCTCCGACTATTCCGACCGTAGATCGGTTCCGGCTTGGTACGCTGGCGGCCATTCCAGGAGCAAGGTAGATGGCTGCGTACGACCATGAGGCGATCGAACGGCATTGGCAGGAACGGTGGGAGACCGACGGTCTCTACCGCTCGACGGTGGATTGGGAGAAGCCGAAGCACTACGCCCTGACCATGCTCCCATACCCGTCCGGCGACCTCCACATGGGCCACTGGTACGCAATGACGCCTTCGGACGCGCGCGCCAGGGTGATGAGGATGAAAGGCTACAACGTACTGTTCCCGATGGGCTTCGACGCCTTTGGTCTGCCTGCAGAGAACGCGGCCGTGCAGCGAAACGTGCACCCGGCCAAATGGACGTACGAGAACATCGATCGTATGCGACGCCAGCTGCGTTCGATGGGTGCGATGTTCGACTGGGAGCGTGAGGCGGTGAGCTGTGAGCCTGCCTATTACCGCTGGACGGAGTGGTTCTTCAAGAGGATGTTCGAGCGGGGCATCGCTTATCGAGGCGAAGCGATGGTGAACTGGTCACCGACACTCCAGACCGTGCTGGCCAATGAGCAGGTCATCGACGGGCGCGATGAGCGAAACGGACAACCCGTTGTACAGAAACTGATGGAACAGTGGTTCTTCGCGATCACGAAGTATGCAGATGAGTTGCTCTCCTTCGAAGGGATCGACTGGCCGGACGCCATCAAGGCGATGCAGAGCAACTGGATCGGTCGGTCGGAAGGCGCAGAGGTCACGTTCCGCACTGAAGTGGGCGATGAGATCGTCGTCTTCACGACCAGGCCCGACACGCTGTGGGGCGCCACCTTCATGGTGCTGGCCCCGGAACATCCGCTGGTCGACTCGATTACATCACCGGATCGGCGCGAGGTCATCGACGCCTACCGCATCGCCGCCGCCGCTCGCTCCGAGCTGGAGCGCATGGAAGACACGAAAGAGAAGAGCGGGGTGTTCACCGGAGGCTATGCCGTCAATCCGGTCAACCGGGAACGCATCCCGGTCTGGATCGCCGACTACGTGCTGCTCTCCTACGGGACCGGCGCCATCATGGCGGTGCCCGCCCACGACCAGCGTGATTTCGAGTTCGCCCGCCAGTTCGAACTGCCGATCATCCCCGTCATCCGCCCCCAAGGGGCAGCGCCACTCGTTGAACCCGAGATGGAGGTGGCATATATCGGGCCGGGGGAGATGGTCAACAGCGGGCCGATCGACGGCATCGAGACGACAAATGCCAAGGGTCGGGCGAATCCGTCGATCGCGGCCACGATCGATTGGCTCGAAGAGGCCGGCTTAGGTCGAGAAGCGATCAACTACCGGCTGCGAGATTGGCTGATTTCGCGGCAGCGGTACTGGGGTTCACCCATTCCGATGCTGCACCGCGACGATGGCGAGGTTGAACCGGTGGCCGACGAGGACCTGCCGGTGGTCTTACCCGAGGACGTTGAGTTTGAAGGTCGCAGCCCGCTGGTCACGAACGAGGAGTTCCTGGCCGCGGTCGACTCGGAGGGCGTTCCCGCCCGTCGTGAGACCGACACGATGGATACGTTCATGTGTTCCTCGTGGTACTGGCTCCGGTATCTCTCACCTTCATTTGAACAAGCCCCCTTCGACCCGGACGAGGCTGCGTACTGGCTCCCCGTCGACGTCTACACCGGTGGGGCGGAGCACGCCGTGATGCACCTGCTTTACGCGCGCTTCTTCGTGAAGGCAATGCGGGACATGGGCGTGTTCGACGACACCGAGCGGGTCATGCGGGAACACGGTCGCGATCCGTCGGGTCTCTTTGACGAGCCGTTCGCTGTTCTCCGCAACCAGGGTCAGATCCTGGGTGAGGAACGTCCGGGCGACCGGTTGGTGGTCGACGGTCATCGTCGGGACGAACTCGTGGTCGCCTCGTCCATTCGGGTCGATCCCACCGCCGGCCCGGAGGCGGGCCTCGTGGTCGGCGAGTTGATTCGCCGAACCGAAAACGCGCTTCAGGTGCAAACGGAAGAAGGTCTCGTGGCGGTCAAGGTCCCTGAGGAGGCGACGATCGAGATCCCGACCATTTTCGGGACCAACGATGTGACCCAGTTGAAACACCACCTGGACGTCGAGCGTATGTCCAAGTCCAAAGGCAACACCATCAATCCCGACGAACTGGTCGCCATCTACGGAGCCGATACCGTCAGGACTCATTTGATGTTCGCGTTCGAGTGGCAGAAGGGCGGGCCGTGGGACAGTCGCGGGATCGTCGGATCGTGGCGGTTCATCGATGATGTGTGGAAGCTCGGAACCTCCGGGTATCAGCCTGGCACGGTGTCGGAGGAGGCTTCGTCGACGCTGCGACGACGCGTGCATCAGTCCATTGCCAAGGTCGACGCCGACATGATGGACTTCAAATGGAATACCGCGGTGGCCACGTTGATGACGCTGCGAAACGAGATGCAGGATGCCCTGCGGTCCGCCGATGTTTCACCGGATGTCTGGGCGGAAGCCAGAGACACTATGTTGAAGCTCCTCGCACCGATCGCGCCCCACATCACCGAGGAGTTGTGGCAAGCCACCGGTCACGCGACATCCATCCACCTCGAGCCCTGGCCGGAATCCGACGCGCACATCGCCCGTGAGGACACCGTGACGATGGTCGTTCAGGTCAACGGCAAGGTCCGGGATCGAATTGAGGTGGATGCGGGTATCTCGGCGGAGGACGCCGAAGCGACTGCGCTGGCCGCAGAGAAGATCGCGCCCTGGACGGAAGGCAAGACGATCCGCAAGGTGATCGCCCGTCCACCGAAGCTGGTGAACATCGTCGTAGGCTGACGCCTCAACCACTTTCTCCGCAATGCAATGGACCGTGGTGGTCCACAGTATTGCCGAGAAACTGAAGTCCCTTTTCTCCGCAATGCTGTGGTGTGTGGTGATGCACAGTATTGCGGAGAAAACTGGGCTCTAGGATTTGGCTATGGATAAGCGGATCTACCAGTCACCCGATCTTCGAGCGCGGGCCCTGTGGGGTGGGGGGTTTGTAGTCGTCCTGATCATCGGGTTCTCGCTGTTCACCCCCTCCTTCGATCGCCGTCTCTTGTTGTGGTTGATCGCTCTGGTCGTCATCTTCTATTTCTGGCTCATGGCGAGGTCGCGGGTCGAGGTCGAAGGGTCGGACGTCACCGTGATCAACTTCGGACGGCGGCACCGGCTCGTCCGCCGCGACATACTCGAGTGCGGGATGGGCACTCGCCCGCTGATCGGCCCGGTCGGCCGATTTCGTATGCGGGATGGATCGGAGGTCCACCTGTACGGTCTCCAACCGCGTCGGGAAGCCGGTGATGACACACTGCGCAGCGATGAGTTGGCCGCTCTCGCATTCACCATCGGGACCGGCGGTCCGATGAACCCGGCATAGCCCGATGCTTGCGTAGACGCTCACCTGTGCGAGCATTGCGACCGTGATTACACCATCTATCCCTTCTCCGCCCATCAATATCCTCGAGGTTGGACCTCTCGACATCCATTTCTACGGGATCCTCATCGGTATCGGTGTGGTCGTGGCGATGATCATTACCGAGCGCCGGTATCTCCGCTTCGGAGGTAATCCAACCGACGTCGAGAAGGCCGCCTTCTGGGCGGTGGTGATCGGATTCCTCGGGGCGCGCACGGCCTATGTGAGCACCCACCTTTCGCGCTTCGAGGGGCGCTGGCTGCACGTCTTCGCGATCTGGGAAGGCGGACTGGCGCTGTTCGGTGGTCTGACCGGCGGCGCGATCGCGGCTATCTGGGTTATGCGACGGCGCGGCGGCGACTTCCCCGCCTTCGCCGATGCCGTCGCCGTCGGCCTCCCGGCGGCCCAGGCGATCGGCCGCTGGGGCAACTACTTCAATCAAGAGCTATTCGGAACGCCGACGGATCTCCCCTGGGGCCTGGAAATCGCCCGTCGCTACCGGCCGGCCGACTACCTAGATTTCGAGACATTCCACCCGACGTTTCTCTACGAGTCGCTCTGGAATCTCTGGGTCATCGCCGTGCTCCTCACCGTCGAACGCAAGTTCAATCTGAAACGAGGCTCCATCCTGCTCGTGTACTTCGTCGCTTACGGCACGGGACGGTTCCTGCTGGAACTGATCAGGACCGACACGACTTTCCGTGTATTCGGGATCAGCAGGAACGGTTGGGTCAGCATCGCGGTGGTCATCGGTGGTGTGATCGGATTGTGGCTTCGCAATCGGACCAGGGACGAACAGCCGACCACGGTCTGAGCGCGGATCAGCACGTCGGCTCTCGACTCATCAAGCTCACTCGATCACGATATCGTCGAGACCGTCTTCCGGATCCGGGTATTCCATTCCAAGGCGCTGGAGGGCGTCAACGATGATGGAGGATGTGGCCAGATTGCGGTACCACTTGCGATCCGCAGGAATCACATACCACGGCGCCCATTCGGTCGACGTTCGGGTGAGTGCTTCTTCGTAGGCCTCGACGTAGTCTCCCCACCGTTCCCGCTCCGCGAGATCTCCTTTGGCGAACTTCCATCGCTTGTGGGGTTCGTCGATCCGCGCTTCGAGCCGTGCCTTCTGTTCGTCCTTCGAGATGTGCAAGAAGAACTTGAGGATTGTGGTGCCCTCGTCGGCGAGTAACTGCTCGAACGCGTTGATGTGGTCGTAGCGCCGCCGCCACCGGTCTTCGGGGACCAGGCTGTGGACCCGGACGACCAGCACGTCCTCGTAATGTGATCGATTGAAGATGGCGATCTCTCCGGATCCCGGCGTGTCGTCGTGCACCCGCCACAGGTAGTCGTGGGCAAGTTCAGAAGCGGTGGGCTTCTTGAAGCTCGCCACTTTGACACCCTGCGGGTTCGTGCCGTCGAAGACGTGACGGATCGTCCCATCCTTTCCGCCCGTGTCCATTGCCTGAAGCACGATCAGTACCTTGTGTTTGCCCTCTGCGTAGAGCAGTTCCTGCAGCGCCTCTAGTTCAGCGTTCAGTTCCTTGATCCTGGCCTTGCCTGCCGATTTGTCGCCGGTGAAGCCCTGCGAATCTCTGGTGTCACGGGCGGCGATCTGGGCGGCCTGGCCCGGCTCGACTCGATACCGATGCATTGCAGATTCTCCTCTTGGGACGGCACTTGAACCCTAGTGAGCGTGCTCGACCCCCTTCCGCCGGAACCCGCATCGTGATAGAGGTGTGTGGCGGAGTGAGACGGGCTAGTCACCACAAGGAGTCGCGTGCAACCTCAGCACCTTGTCGCCGGCGGGGTCGCCTTGCTGATCGCGATCGGATCGGGTATCTGGTTTGGTGGGAGGCCCACCGAACCGCCTCCCGTGGTGATAGATCGAGGCACGACGGATGTGGGCCCAACGCCGGCTGCCGGCCTCACAGTCCACGTGTCCGGTGCTGTCGTCGAGCCGGGACTGGTCGAGTTGTCGACGGGTGCTCGTGTTGCCGATGCCCTGGCGGCCGCCGGCGGGGCTCTTCCATCGGCCGACCTCACGGCGGTGAATCTCGCCGCGCCCGTCATCGACGGCACGCTGATCGTGGTCGTCGAGGAAGGAGATTCTGGAGGGCTCCCGCTTCAACCGGGGGACGGCCGCGTCAGGGTCAATACGGCGACAATCGATGAGATCGCCACGTTGCCGGGTATCGGGCCGGTGCTAGCCCAACGAGTCGCCGACTATCGCGATTCCAACGGCCCATTCAGCGTCGTCGAGGACCTTCTCGATGTCCCGGGGATCGGTGAAGGCAAGCTCGCCACCATTCGGGATTCCGTGGCTATTCCGTGAGGGTGCCGGATGAACTGAGCAGATCGGCACTGCTGGCAGGCGGATCCGTCTGGTTCGGCGCCTGGGCAGGTCGATCGCTGAGCTGGACGGCTGTTCTGACGGGGTCGCTGGCATCCATCGCGGTCCTCGCCTTGCGGAGGCGCTCCCTGGCTGCGTTGCTTCTGATCGCGACCGCAGGATCGTTGTCCGGATCCCTGTCGACCCAACGCGATCAGGCGACGCTCGAAAGCCTCGTGCCGGAAGGCATCGTCGAGGTACGGGGGATCGCCGTCGAAGATCCCCGACCCGGGAGGACCGGCTTCTGGTTTCTGATCGAACCCGAGTCCGTGAGCACTCGCCATCATGAGATCATCTTGGACGGGCCACGACTGCTGGTCAGCGGCGACCAAACCTTCGACGTCATGGCAGGTGACCGGCTTGTGGTGAGCGGCCGTCTAACAGCCCGTCCGGGTAAGGCCCGAGGGGACGTCTACGCCGGGCAAATTGCGGCACGCAGTGTGGAACGGGTTTCGGTCGCGCAGGGTTTCTTTCGTGTCGCCAACTTGTTGCGGTCCAGGGTCGAAGATCAGCTGGCGGCGACGGCAGTGCGGCCGGCCGCCGCCCTCGTCTCGGGGTTCCTCATCGGCGACATACGTGAGCTGCCTGCGTCGGACGCGGAAGCGCTCCGGCGGGCGGGGCTGTCTCACTATGTGGCGGTTTCGGGCAGCAACGTGGCTCTCTTCCTGACGCTCTGGTGGGTCATCGTGGCACCGCTCGGATTCGGCCCCCGCCGGCGGGCCGTCCTCGGCGTCCTCGGACTGGTGTTGTTCGTTCTCGTGACCAGATGGGAGCCATCGGTCCTGCGGGCCGCGGTGATGGCGGGTTTTGTTCTCCTGGCCAGAGCCCTCGGAGTGTCGATCGGACCCTGGACGGCCCTCGGAGGCGGTGTGGCAGGGCTGTTGCTGGTGTCGGGTGAACTCGTTTCCGATGTCGGATTTCAGCTGTCTGTTGCAGCAACCGCCGGAGTCATCGCCGGTGCCGGATATCGCCCACTCCGGCGGCTTCCGATGGTCGGGGCCGCGTTGGCCGCCACGGTCTCCGCCCAACTCGCAGTAGCCCCGCTGCTACTCGTTCACTTCGGAACGTTGCCGCTCCTGTCACCGGTCACGAACCTCCTCGCCGGGCCACTTGTGGCCGCGGCCACGAGCTTCGGAGGTATCGGGGTACTGTCCGGTCTCGACTACTGCATCGACATAGCAACGACGCTGGCGAGTTTCGTGCTGGCAATTGCCCGGTCGGCTTCTCCCTGGCCCCAGATTGGGTGGCTCGGCTACTGCGGGGTGATGGCAGCCGTTGCACTGGGTCGGGTGGCGGGCTTGCGCCGAGTTATGGGATTGACCGCCGCCGCATGGGCATTCATAGCTGTCGGGTTGAACCCGGCTCCGGTGACGCTCCCGGCGGCGGTATTCCTCGATGTTGGCCAGGGAGATTCAACGCTGTTGCTGAGCGATGATGGAGCCGTGGTTCTGATCGACGGTGGGCCCGACGAGGGACTGCTGATCTCACGTCTCCGCCAATACGGAATCGACCACATCGACCTCGTGGTCGCTTCGCATCAACACCACGATCATGTGGCCGGGTTGATCGCGGCGCTGGAGCAGTTCCCGGTTGGTCTCATCTGGCACTCCGGTCACTCTGATTCAGGCCCTGAGATGCGAGCGCTTCTCGATCTCGCTGCACGCAAGAACGTGCCGACCGAGATCGTCAGGCCCGGGTGGAGAGCCGGAATCGGCAGCTTCTCCATTGAAGTGAGAGGCCCATTGAGACGGTATGCCTCGCCGAACGATCAATCGATCGTGCTGGTGATCGAGGTGGGCCGTCACACCATTCTGATGCCGGGAGATGTCGAGACGTATGCTCAGAAGGACCTCGGGCCAATTCTCGCCGACGTGTTGAAGGTGCCCCACCAGGGGGCGGCGACCAGCGACCTCGACTGGATACGCTCGACCGGGGCAAAGGTGGCCATCATTCCGGTCGGACCTAACGACTACGGGCACCCCTCGCCCGAGGTCGTGGATGTTCTCGACGAGATGGGAGCCGAAGTATGGCGAACCGATCGCGATGGTGACGTCGTGATCTCAGTCGGCGATTGAGTCGGCTGCTTCCGGAAACTCCTGGGCGGCGATCTGGCGGAACCGTCGTGCGATCAGCCCGACCGCGTCTGGATCATCAGGGTAGGAGGCCACCGAGGTGGTGATGGCAGAAGCCTCGAGTGGCAGATGGTGCTCCGCGGCCAGACCGGCCACTTGTTCGGCGAGCTTCCCTGCAAATACCCGGGCGCCCTCTGCAGAGGTCTCGGGAAGGACGAACGCCAGGAGGTGGTTGTCGCCGTCTTTGGCGTGCACGGCGTGATCGACCGCACGGACGCTGCGCCGGACCCGATCCCCAAGATCGGTGAGGAAGTTGCGTTTCGCCCTTCGACTCAACTCACCGGAGGCGGGAAGCTCGGCCGTTACCAGCGAGAAGATCTTCTCATAGCGGGTAGACCGGGACTTCTCGAGGTCCACAGTCTCGACCAGGCTGCGTGCGTTGAACAAACCCGTTGCATCGTCGATCTGGTCGTAGAGATCTAGTTTCGTGATCGAATCCCTGAGCTGCTCCGTGGCCCAACCTCCGATCAGACCGAAGGCCATGTAGCCCGCTCCCCGGGTGATGATCAAGCCGACCAGTTCGCTCCAGCCGATCAGATCGATTGCCGGCGAGCGGATCCAGATATATGCGACGGTTGCCAGCGCTCCGAGGATCACTCCGCCCCGAATGCCCCAGAACAAGAACCCGACGAAGACGGGCAGGAAGAACATCGTGGCTGAGACTTCCGTCGGATCGACTCTGCGGACGTACATGATCAGAGCCACGACGCCCAAGGCAACCAGGCCGAGCAGAAGAACGAGGCCACGGGCCTGGGTGTAGCTGACAGAGCGTGTTTTCGTGCGCGTGGCGTCGACCATGGCCCGCATGCTAAACGGTTCGCCGTTTCCGATTGGTCGATCTTTGACTTTGGCGGCGACGCCGTGAACACTGGAGGTCATGCCGCCGATCCTCAAGTCGCGTGTGGCGCTGGCCGCCCTCGTCGGAGTCTTTCTGATTCCGATCATGACATCTTCGCTGCGCGGACTCACCCACGTGCTGACATGTACCGGCCAGGTGGAGACGCCCTTCACGGTGGTCATCGAGGAGGGGAGCGAGCCGATCGTTCTGAGCGCCACCCAGTTGGTGGCCGGAGAGGATAAGACTCTCTGCGGCGGTATCGACGTCGATTTCCAGGCCCGCGCCTTCGAGGGAAATCGCGTTGCGCTAACCGTTGTGCTCTTCAACGAGACGGCCGACCCGTGGCGAGGAACGATCAACCTGGAATTGGGTCAGGCTCGAATACCGATTTCGATCGGTCTCGTGGCCCCCGGCGCCGAAGACGTCGAGACTGTGGTTCTCACACTCGACCAGGGTGAGAGCGAGATCTCCGGATCGTTGCTCATCGGGCCTTGACGACGTCGCCCGAGATCGGTCTGCAGGCCGGAGCGCACACCATCGATTTCTCCGGCGGACGAGTTCACCTCATGGGCGTACTCAATCTGTCCCCCGAATCGAAGAACACCCCCACCGTCGCCAGCAACCTCGAGGAAGCCCTCCGTATCGCCGACGCGCACCGCCGCAATGGAGCGACGATCATCGACGTCGGCGCCCAGTCGTCTCACTTCGAGAACGTTGAATTGAACCCGGATGAGGAAGTCGCCCGACTGGCCGGTCCCGTGCAGCGGCTCGTCCAGGAAGGCTTCCTGGTGTCGGTCGACACCTGGAAGCCGGAAGTTGCCCGTGCCGCCATCGAGTTGGGCGCCGTGATCATCAACGACACAGGCGGTCTCCGGCAGGCTGAGATGATCGAGGTAGTGGCGGGTGGCAACGTGGCGTCTGTGGTGATGTTCCTCGAAGGCGATTCGCCGCTGGCCGTCGGCTCGATCGATCTCGATCAGTCGCTGGTTGCCGGGATGGTCGATCGTCTAGGGCTACGTCTGAGGCAACTTGCAGGCTCCGGTGTGACGAACGTGGTGGTCGATCCGGGTATCGGGATCTCCTACCGGGCAGATCGGAGCCGGTACACCCTCCACCAACTCGACGTGATCCGACAACTCGATCGCCTGCACGCGTTGGGTAAGCCGGTGCTCCTGCCGGTTCCTCGCAAGGCCGAGCTCGCCCCTACTCTGGCGCTGGCGACGCTCGCACTTGAGTATGGAGCAGACATCCTGCGCGTTCACGACACAGAAGCGGTGGCAGAGATTGCACGTTTGATGGGGAGAATGGAATGAGAAGACGCGCATTAGTGACCGGATCCGCCCGCGGCCTCGGCAGGCATCTGGCAATCAGCCTCGGATCCGACGGGTTTGATGTCATCGTGCACTACCGCTCGAGCAGGGAAGAAGCGGAAGAGACGGCCCGCCTCGTCGTGGAAGCCGGAGGGGGAGCGGACCTCGTTGCAGCAGATCTCACGGACCCGGCCTCGGTTGATGCGTTGGCGGAGGCGATTCGGGAGGCCGGGGACCTCGATGTTCTCGTCAACAATGTTGGGGGGTTCATCATCCGGCATACCGACGACCTCACGACGGACGATTGGGATCGAGTCCTGGCTGCGACCGCCAGCGCCACGTTCTACACGACCCGGGCCTTGCTGCCCCTCTTGCGGGGCCGGCCACATGCCCGGATCATCAATGTCGCCGACTCGGGGGCGGACAACCTGCGCGCCTCACCGAAGTCTCTTCCCTACTACGTTGGAAAGACCGGAGTGCTGATCATGACCAAGACCTTTGCTGTGACCGAGGCGTCCCGCCAAGTGACCGTGAACGCGATCATGCCCGGAGTACTCGAGAACAGCATCACGTTCCCGTCTCTCGAGAGGATCCCGGCGGGCCGTTTGGGAACCTTGGACGACATCGCCGGAGCGGTTCGCTATCTCGCTTCTCCGGAGGCAGATTATGTGACGGGTTCATACATTCAGGTCGGTGGAGGGTGGAACCTCTGACATGACCTCCATCTGGCACGTCTCCGGTCCACGGGATGCCGGACCCGGCGAACGACAGCAGATGCTTTCGCGGGCACAGGCCGTTTTCGACCAACTCGACGTACAGGGGGCAGACATCGTGCGTGTCGATGTCCCTGGGCGCGGTGCTGCTGCAGAGGGGATGGAGCGTGACGGGGTTGTGCGCGGGGAAGTCGAACCGGCTTTGCCCGCCCTCCAGTCCGGCTCACTCTTTGGCGGCCGCCAGGGCCTTCTGATCGTTGATGGCCAGCACTTGCTAAAAGGAGAAGCCGACGTCATCGCCGAACTCCTGGGGAATGCCGACCCTGAGACGATATTGGTGGTTGTGTCCGCCGGTGCGGTTCCTTCGTCGCTCTCGAAAATGCTGAAGAGTGGCGAGACGATCAAGATCGAGAAACTCCGCGAAAAGGATGCAGCCGCCTGGCTCTCGACGGAGATCCGGACCCGGAAGATGAAGATTCCGGCTGAAGCCCGCGAGGCGTTGATGCAGCGTTTCGGCAGCAACGTTGCTGCCCTGGGTCAAGCGCTCGACCAACTGGCAGGCGAAGCCGCCATTACTCGTGAGACGATCCTCGTTCGTTTCCACAACCGTCCCGACGAACCGATGTGGCATCTGGCCGACGCCATCAGCGCCGGAAAGGTGGGAGAGGCCCTCCGGCGTCTGGCCGACTTCCTAACGCACGGACATCCGCTCCAACTACTCGGCTACCTCGAAGATGATCTCAAACGGCGGTCGCTCGCTTCGGCGGCAGGCAGCATCGATGAGTACGCCGAAAACGTAGGAGCACGACCGGGCGATTGGCGAGTCAAGCGTGATTGGACCCGGCGGTCGAGTGTCTCGGACTCGGAACTGCGAGCAGCGCTGTCGGCGCTGCTGCGGGCGGACAGACTCCTCAAATCGGCTCCCGAGGAGACCCACAGGCTGACCATGGATCGCCTGACCGTTGCACTGTGCCGCCTCTACGGAGGCCGTCCGGTCGGAGTGGGCTAGACACCCCAGGGTTGTATCTTGTCAAGCGGCGGCTTTGTCTCGTGTTGTCTGGCGGTGGGCCCAGGCGGTG